>DASWYF010000041.1 GCA_036405135.1 Verrucomicrobiia bacterium
TTCGTCCTGATCATAAGAAACCAGAATCCGTTGCCGTAAATCCAGCGAAATGGGCCGTTTCATCCCCCAACTCTGCCAAACTTCCCGCAGAACGGCTATAACTTTATTTAAAACGCTCTAGTGGCTACCGGCAGGCGTCCCTTCGGGACTAAGACGAAGATGTCCTAGAAACTTACTCTGTACCACTTTCTTGTGCCGATTGATTCTCGTCTGCTTCCCGCACTGGCCGTTCATTTCCGGCGGCTGCAATCATCACCACAAACTCTCCCTTCAGACTCCGTTTCTCCGTGATAGCCAAAAGCTCTGCTGGTGTTCCACGCAGATACTCTTCAAATTTCTTGGTCAGTTCACGGGCAAGCACCACTTGTCGCTCCGGCATCACTTCGATGAGTTCCTGCAAAAGTTTTCCGATACGATAAGGCGATTCGTAAAGCACTGAAGTTCCCGTCGTATCGCGTAACCTCTCCAGAGCTTTCTTCCGTTGCCCGGACTTATGCGGTAGGAAGCCGATAAAATGAAACTCATCCGTGGATAAACCGCTGGCCGTCAGAGCGGCGACCATCGCGCAAGGACCGGGGATTGATTCCACACGCAAACCGGCTTTCACCGCTGCTGCGACAACTCGTTCCCCGGGGTCACTTATGCCGGGAGTACCAGCATCCGTTACGAGTGCCACCTTCTGGCCTTGTTTCAGTCGTTCGATGATTTCCTCCGAGCGTTTCGCTTCGTTGAACTGAAAGTAACTTAGCAGCGGCTTGCGGATATCGAAATGCTGAAGCAGTTGGCCGGTGCGACGAGTGTCCTCAGCGGCAACCACATCGCACTCCTTCAGCACGCGCAAGGCCCGGAGGGTGATGTCCTCCAAGTTCCCGATGGGCGTGGCCACGAGATAGAGCGTGCTGGCGGTGAGCGGTGGCAGTTGGTTCTGCATTTCGTTAAAAACTTTGATAAAGCGTTCAAACTCAGGCGTCAGAAGACGTGCTGTGTTGACAATCGCTGCCAAAGATTGTGCCATGGGCAGGCTCGCAAACAACCTCTAAGCATACGTAAAAACTGTGAAGAAATATAACGTCGGCATCATCGGTTACGGCTGGGTCGCTACTGCGCACATCCCGAGCATCAACGCCTCCACGCAGGCGCAGGTCACCGCGATCTATTCCTCACGCACGCTGAATTCCACCGAGTTAAGCGCCAAATACGGTAGCAACATCACGACGTATACTGATCTCGACACGATGCTGGCGGACCCAAATATCCATGCCGTGTCCGTTTGCAGCATGCCCAGCTTGCACGCGAAGCATGTCATCGCCGCCGCCAAGGCTGGCAAGCACATCATCGTGGAGAAACCGCTCGCGATGTCCTGGAAGGATGTGCTAGCGATGCAGAAAGCGGTGGATGAAGCCGGTGTGAAGACCTGCGTGTGCTTTGAATGCCGTTGGTCCAGCCAGTTCCTCGCGACGAAAGGTGTTATCGATGAAGGTCTACTCGGCAAGCTTCACTATGGTGAAGTGGATTACTACCATGGCATCGGGCCTTGGTATGGCCAGTATCGCTGGAATATCTTCAAGAAAGACGGCGGTAGCGCGCTCCTCACCGCCGGTTGCCACGCACTCGATGCCTTGCTCCTCTGCATGGGTAGCGAAGTGACCGAAGTGACGAGCTACGACACGCAATCCGCGAACAAGAATTTCACGCCGTATGAATTCAAGACGACGAGCGTGACCATCTTGAAGTTCAAGAACGGCGCGGTGGGTAAATGCTCCGCCGTGGTGGATTGCATGCAGCCTTATTACTTCCACACGCATCTCGTCGGCAGTGAGGGCAGCTTGTTGGATAACAAGTTCCACTCAATGAAGATGGCGGGCCTAAACAAGAGCAAGTGGAGCGAACTCTCCATGAAGATGCTGGATTCCGGCGATGTCTCCGATCATCCGTACCAGACGCAGTTCCAAGCCTTCTTCGATGCGCTCGACAAGGGCAAGGACATGCCGCTTACAAACTTGAAGCAAGCAGTGGAGAGCCATCGCGTGTTGTTCGCTGCGGACAAGTCCGCCGCGACGGGGAAGACGGTGAAACTGTAGTCTGCATCAGGCATATCTTTAGGATATTCACGTAAGACATGGGCATGACTGTGGAGAAGAAAGATGACATTCCGTCTGTAGCGATGATCGCATTGCGGCAGAATTCCATGCCTGCCGCAAAGGATGTGGTTCAGGCCTTCAAGAAATTGTGGAATGAAGAGACATCCGAAGAGATCGAGGACGATAGTTTCTTCGGGTTCAACACTTCGGAAGGCCAGATCGTTTGTGGTTTGATGCCAGCACCGATTCCTTGGGAAGAATTGGAAGGGCCGTGCGAAACTTCGCCCTTTTGGGAGAACGCGACCAAGGAGATGAGAGGGCATAAGGCCCATCTCATCGTCACTGCGAATCCGCGTGGGGAAAATCCAGTCAATGCGTCGCGATTGCTGACGAAGGCCGTCGCGGCGATCTTGAAAACCAAATGTGGTATCGGAGTCTATTGGGGCGCGGGCACCTTGGTGAATTCCAGCGAGACCTTTCTAGAGCATGCAGCTCAGATGTCCGCTGAATGCCTGCCGCTTTACCTCTGGGTGGATTTCCGTGTAGTGCCTGATGAAGGGGATACGCTGACACTGTTCACCACCGGCATGGAAGCATTGGGTCTCATGGAGATCGAGATGGTTCAAGCCCAGATCGAGCCGGAAGAGGCGGTAGATTTGGTGTTTAATTTCGCCCACTACTTGCTGGAGAACGGTCCCGTGCTGAAAGATGGCGACTCGATCGGCATGTCGGAGACGCAGCACATTCAGATCCAACATGCTCCGTCCCTCTTTGATGTGAGAGGAAATGTATATCGGTTAACGCTGTAAACCATGAGCAAGACGGCCATCGCCATTGCCGCGCATCCTGACGACATCGAGTTCGTCATGGCGGGTACGTTACTCCAGCTCAAAGCGGCGGGGTGGGAGATCCATTATCTGAATCTCTCCACTGGTAATTGCGGCAGCTTGGAATACAGCCCAGCCAAGACAGCGAAGGTTCGTCGCAAGGAAGCGCAAGACGCAGCGAAGATTCTCGGGGCAACGTGGCACGCGCCGATGTGCAATGACCTTGAAATCTTTTACGATATCAAAACGCTGAGAAAACTCTCGGCGATCATTCGTGAAGTGCAGCCATCCATCGTCCTGACGCATTCGCCGCAGGATTACATGGAAGATCACATGAACACTTGTCGCCTCACAGTGACGGCGGCGTTCACTCATGGGATGCCGAACTTCAAATCCACGCCCAGCCGTCCCGTCTATCAGCATGATGTGACCATCTATCACGCCATGCCGCATGGTCTGTGCGATGGCTTGCGCCAGCGCATCGTGCCCGGTGCTTGCGTGAATACGACGCCAGTGCAGGAAGCTAAGCTCGCCTCACTCGCTGCGCACAAGAGCCAGCAAGGCTGGTTGGACGCGAGCCAAGGCATGAACTCCTACCTGCAAGCGATGGATGATATGTCCCGTGCTGTGGGCAAGCTCTCGAAGAAGTTCACACACGCCGAAGGCTGGCGCCGTCATCTGCATTACGGCTTCTCCGCGAATGAAATCGACCCGTTAGCCGAAGCTCTCGGAAAGAACTGCCTGATCAATCAAGCATACGAGAAATCTCTGAAAGCAGCCGAGTAAGAGTTCCCACTATCAACTCTCAACTTTCAACCATCAACTAATCCGAACATGCCTCGCAAACTTAGCTCGCTCGCTCCCGATTGGTGGGATTACACCACGCTCGATACGGAGATCATTCAGGCTGCGGCCAAGCTCACACCGGAGAAGTTGCTGAAGCTTTCGCGGCCCGGCTTCAAGGTGGTGTTCTACGATACACTGGAAGATTTTTACTGTGCCGAGGCACTCGAATACATTCACGCTTGGAAGCAAGCGACGCCCGATAATCCGGCGGGAATCTGTGGTCCTATCGGGCCCACGGAGCAATTGCCGCTGGTGCCGCGCATGGTGAATGAGATGGGCATCAAGCTGCACAACGCGCATTTCTGGGGCATGGACGAATGGGTGATCGATGGCAAGTCCGTGCCGGTATCGCACCCGCTGTCCTTCGAGAAGTGCGATCGCGAGATGTGCTTCAACAAGATCGACAAGAAACTGGTGATGCCAGATGCGAATCTGCATTTCCCGAATGCTGAAACAACGGCGTTCCGCAAGACGTGGGAATCAGGTGTGCGCTGTGTGGTGATGCAAGGCGGGCAGGGGGATATCAAGCATTGGGCTTTCAATGACCCACTGCGTCGCAAAGGTAAATTCAAGGACGCCCCGCCATCGCCAGCGGAGTATCGCAAGCTCGCCACGCGTGTGGTGGACTTGCATCCGGTGACCATCGCTCAGAATGCCCGCACCTCTGGTGGCGGCAACGTGACGCTGGTGCCGACGCAGGCGGTGACCGTCGGACCTTACGAGACGTGGAAGGCGGAGAAGGTATCCATCTGGCACGCGGGTAATCACGATAATCCGTTCGGCCAGCGCCTGACGGCATTCATGATCGCGAACAAGATCGTGGATAGCGCCGTGCCGATGTCTCTGCTGGCAGATCATCCGAACGTGCAGTTCAACTACTATCGCAAGGGCATCGGCTCGTGCGAGGTGGAGATGCACTGAAGTGTTAACCACAGATGAACACAGATAGACACAGATGTTGGAAGGCATTGTGTCTTACACAAACAATCGAAAGTCGTAATGGCTTTTGAGCGCTTTAGGTTTTATCTTGCTGATAAATCACTGTGGAAAATCCACCGCCAATCGAATCCAAGCCCACTGTGCCGGTGCCGCTGGTGAAGCAGCGGTCGCTGTGGCCCATGGCGTTTGCTTTGATTGGGCTGGCGATCATCATCGCGGGCACGATCATTGTGCTGAAGGTGATTCGTGTGGGGGAAAAGGTCGGGGAAGGAGCGGTGAGTGTGCCGAGCCGGATTGCTGCGACGCTAGCAGATGCGTTCAAGCCAAAGGTCACATACACCACGGTCATCAATAGCACGCTTCAAAGTCTCAAGCACGATCCCAAGCTGGTAGTGCTTACGGCTTCCGTGAACGTGGAGATCACTAAGGAGAGCGACAAGACACTGTGGGGCGTGGTAGACATGGGCAAGACCAAGGCGCGCATCAAGGCTTATGGCAACAAGGTGCAATACGTGGTGCCGATGCACGGTTTGTCTGAGACGAACTTCTTCTACGATGACATCCACAAGCGCATCGTGGTGACGGTGCCGCCGCCGCAGTTCGATAATGACATCGTGGAAGTGCAATCGAATCCCGCCATGATGGAAATCGAGACAGATGTAGGCTGGGGCCGTATGGATAAATTCTCTGGCGAGATCCTCAGAGATTTGGCGCGTCGGGATTTGCGGCCAGCGGTCGTGCGTGAAGGTAAGAGTGAACTGCTGCTCGAAAGAGCGCGCGGAAATGCGCGCAAGACGATCCAGAAGATGCTCAAACCGATGGCAGAATCACTGAACGAACACGTCGAGATCTGGGTGCTCTTCAGTGATGAGACGGGCATCTCATGGAGCCAATCGCTCCACTGACCACGCGCCGTCTTTCTGCAGACGATAGACGAGACGGTCATGCAGGCGGCTCGGCTGGCCTTGCCAGAACTCGATCACTTCCGGTTTCACCATGTAGCCGCCCCAATTCTGCGGGAGGGGGACATCGTCACCCGGATGACGCGCTTGCAACTCCGCCATGTTCTGCTCCAAGACTTCACGGTTCGCGATGACCTGGCTTTGCGGAGAGCCCCATGCACCTAGGCGTGAATTACGCGGGCGGCTGCGGAAGTAAGCTTCCGATTCTTCGCGAGAGACTTTCGTGACCGTGCCTTCCACCCGCACCTGGCGTTCCAATTCTTTCCAGAGAAAAGTCAGCGCGGCGAAAGGCTTGGCGGCGAGTTCCTGCGCTTTGCGGCTTTCGTAATTGGTGAAGAAACTGAACCCGCGTTCATCCACACCTTTCAGCAGGATGATACGGGCAGAGGGGCGTCCATTGAGCCCGACGGTGGAGACCGTCATTGCGTTTGGTTCGGAGACGCCTGCGGCGGTCGCCGCATCGAACCATACGCGGAACTGCGCGATCGGATCCGGCAGCAGGTCTTTACGACGCAAGCTGCCCAGCGTGTATTCGCGGCGCAGATCGGAGATGGGCATAGGAACAAAACAGCCGTCGCAAGCGATGGCCCGCGACGGCTGGGTTAAATGAATTAAGCCTTCGCCTCGATCATGCCGCTCTTGCGGGCATAATTGAAGAGACCGCCGGCATCCACCACGGGGCGGACGTCGCCGAGCGGCTTGAAGCTGTAGGTCTTGCCGGAGCCTTGGACCTTCACGGTGCAGGCGTCGAGATCTACGGTCACCACATCGCCGGTCTTCAGCACGTCGCAGAGGCGCTCGGTGGCTTCGCACGGATAGAGCTCGCCGGTGGAGACGCAGTTACGGAAGAAGATGCGGGCGAAGCTTTCTGCCAAAATGATGCGGCAGTTGGCCGAGCCAAGCGCGATCGGCGCGTGTTCACGGGAGCTGCCGCAGCCGAAGTTACGACCGGCCACGATGATAGGATACTCAGCATCAAGCTGGCCTTCCTTCACGAAGCGGGTGGCGTAGAGGGATTCCGGCAGGCCGCACATGGCGTAACTGCCGAGTTTCTCGTATTCCTCGGCGATGGTGGGCACGAGGTTCAAAAATTGTGCCGGGATGATTTGATCGGTGTCGATGTTATCGCGCACCACGTAGACCGGACCTGTAAAAACCGATTGCATTGCAGGAAAGATGGAGCGAAGGGGGGAGTTTTTCAACAGAGATTTATCGTGGAGCGCCGACCTCCGGTCCGGCGCGATGGTTTGCCTGTCTGGAAAATACTAAGATTAGGAACGGAGACGCTTAGAAGAAGTCTCGCCGGACCGGAGGTCGGCGCTCCGTTTTTTGGCCGCTTGCAGTTGACTTTTCTTTCTTCCGCAGCAACCTACACGGCATGAAACGCATCCAATTTTTGACCCGTATGGCCATGGCTGTTCTCGGCCTGGGAATGTTTGTGCAAGCTGCCACGGCAGCCGAGGCTCCGGCGACGTTTGATGTGGCGGGTCTGAAGTTCAAGCGCCCGGCGAACTGGGAATGGATCGAGGTCACCGGTATGCGCAAGGCGCAGCTCAAGGTGACGGATGCGGCCAAGAAGGAAACGGCTGAAGTCGTTTACTTCCACTTCGGTGGTGACGGCGGCGGCACGGATGCGAATGTGAAGCGCTGGTTGAGCCAGTTCGTGGAACCGCGCGATGAGAAGAACACCAAGGTAGAGAAGACCACGGTGGGTTCTACACCAGTAACGTATGTGCGTGCGGAAGGCACTTATTCCAGCGGCATGCCGGGCGGACCAAAGACGCCCCTGGAAAATTACGTCATGCTTGGTGCGATCATCGAAGGCAAGGAAGGCCACGTGTTCATTCGCTACACGTCTCCGAAGGCGCTGGCGACGGCGTCGGAGAAAGAGTTCAAAGGGATGGTCGAGAGTGCTTTGAAGTAAACGGCTTTTGACAACAGATTTGCGAACGGGCGAGGGGAAAACCTTCTCCCGTTTTTATGCTTTTGCCGATGGAGTGACGGTTTCTTTTTCCGCTTTACCGCTGACCGGTGCGAACCGGTCTTTTAGCCGCAAGAACGGTTTTTCAAAGAATTCATAAGACAGTGCGGCAACGACGAGTGTGGTGATGCAGAGAACCACAAATATCTGCGGTGACGGGCTGGGCAACCCTACCATCCGGTGCAACACGCTGTGGATCAGTTGGTGATAGATATAAATCCCATAGGCATAGATGCCCAAACGGCATAAGGCGGGATTACGCAGGAACTTTTTCCAACGGTTGTCATCCTGCTCCAGGGCAACGCTGAAAACCGGGATGGTGAAGATGGCCACAATAGTAGGCAATAAAACCATTGAAAGCGTGTCTTCATGCTGCAGTTGTTTATCCTTCAAAAGCAGATGGACCAGACAGATCGCGGCGAGGAAGAAAATCAATCTGAGTTTTGGCAGGCGCAAAATTCGCAGATTGCCATGCTGGAAGTAATGTATCCCGAGCAGGCCGCCGATGGAAAGCCCGTCCAGGCGGCACAGAGTGAAGGTGTAGGGGGTAACCCAGCCGAAATCTAGCAATTCACAGCCAAACCGCAGCGTCAATGACAGGAGAATAAAGCAGAATAGTGCCTGTTTCAATTTTCCAATCGGCAGTGAAAACACGAGGAACGGCCAAAAAAGATAGAAATGTTCCTCAATGCAAAGGGACCAAAAATGGTTAAAGGAACTGGCGGACGGCCACATCTCATGAGCCGCCGTCCAGAGATTGAAGGTGTAGGTGAAATGGTAGGGGAAAATTTCTCTCACGGGTGCCAGGAGCTTGAAGCCGCACAGAGTGATTCCCCAAGCGGTCAGAACCACGAGATAATACACGGGGAAAATCCTGAGACAGCGCCGGATGTAGAAGTTTTTATACCGGTGACTGTCGGCACGTGACTGAAGCAGGATTCTGGTGATCAAAAAGCCGGACAAAACAAAAAAAAGATCCACTCCGATCCATGTGCTATCCAGTATTTTGTTTGTCCAGGCGGCTAAGGCTGATTCCCCCGAAAAGCGAAGCGCATGATAAAAGAGTATCGCCGTGACGGCGAGACCTCTTAATCCATCCAGTTCTTTGATTTTTTCCATTGCAAGGTCTGGATGAGGAGCGGCGGCTTATTTAAGTCCTTCAGCTAAAATCGTCTGGAAATGAGGTGGCTGTTCTTCACGGGCGACGATGCTGACGTGGACTTTTTTGAAGCCCGCATCTTCGAGCCAGCGGTGCAGGTCGCTTTCCGCGAAGCCCAGCCAACGGTCGCCGTAGAGTTCGGGAGCTTGCTCGAAGTTATGCTTGTTCAGGTCGAGGACAAGGATTTGGCCGCCGGGTTTTAGGATCTGATATGCGGCGGCGATGGCTTTGGCTGGTTCAGCGGCGTGATGGAGTGCCTGGCTGAGAATGGCGAGGTCCACGCTCTTGGGTTCGATGGGCGGGTTCTCCAGATCGCCTTGGCGGAATTCGAGATTTTTCAGACCGTTCTTCTTCGCTTTCTCGGCACCGTAGGAAACGATCTTCTCCGAGTTATCTACAGCGATGACTTTCTTCGCACGAACGGCGAGGAGTTCGCTGAGGAGGCCTTCACCGGAACCGAGGTCAGCGATGACGAGCGGGGGCAGGACGCGGAGGAGCAGGTGACCGAAGGCCTGCCAGGAACGGCCGGGGCCATAGACGCGATCGAAGCGACCGGCGATCTGGTTGAAATAAAGGCGGGCTTGTTCGCGGCGGAGGTTTAGCACACGGCGGAGATTGATCTGGTCCGCTTCGTATTCGGGGAGTTCCTTCGCGGCACGGACGGCCATCTCCAAGAGCAGGCGGGTTTCCTCGTCATCCACGCCATTCCATTTGTAGAAGGTGCGTTTGCCATCGCGGCGGGATTGGAGCAGGTCGGCCTCTTGCAATTGGCCCAAATGAGTCGAGATTCGGGACTGGCCCAAATGCGAGATGTCCTGCAGTTCGTTCACGGAGAGCTCGTCTTGCTGGAGCAGGGCGATGATCCGGAGCCGGGTGGCATCGGACAGGGCGCGCAGGGATTTTAGGGTTTGGGCCATAGCAACTACGGTGTGTTCCGAAATGCTCAATCCAAGCATCCGGTGAAAATTTTATGTCCGGCTTAGTGGCGGAAGGCAGCTTACTGCCGGCTGGAATCCGGCAGCACGGGCCTCGGTTCGCAGTTCGGAAAAACCGTTTGACGAACTGAAACAAAGATATATCATCCTATCTTGATACGTCAATATGAAGCTTTTGACGTGCGTTTAACTACATGAGCAAAAAATTCATCTTCTCTTCGGAGTCCGTCGGCGAAGGCCATCCGGACAAAGTGGCCGATACTATTTCTGACGCAGTTCTCGACGCCTGTTTGGCGCAGGACAAGTTCAGCCGCGTGGCTTGCGAAACTTACGTGAAATCCAACGTCGTGGTGGTGGGCGGCGAGATCACGACGCATGCCAAGCTCGACTTCGTGAAGATCTCCCGTGATGCGATCCGCGAGATCGGTTACGTGAATGATGATGATGTGTTCCATGCCGACAAGGTGTTCGTGAACGTGTATGTGACCCAGCAGTCGGCGGACATCGCGCAAGGCGTGGATGCCCGCAAGGCGAAGGGCAAGAAGACGAACAAGCAGGGCGCTGGTGACCAGGGCCTCATGTTCGGCTACGCCTGTGATGAAACGCCGGAGCTGATGCCCGCGCCCGTGATGTTCGCGCATCGCCTGGGCCGTGAGCTCACGCGCATCCGCAAGAGCGGCAAGGCTCCGTGGCTCCGCCCGGACGCGAAGTCTCAAGTCTCCGTGGTTTACGAGAACAACAAGCCGGTGGCCATCTCGAACGTCGTGATCTCCACGCAGCACGCGGCGGACGCGGAACACGCTGAGATCGAGAAGTTCTGCATCGAGAAGATCATCAAGAACGTTCTCCCGAAGAATTTGCTCACGGCGCAGACCGAGTATTTGATCAATCCGACGGGCCGTTTCGTGATCGGTGGGCCGCAAGGCGACACCGGTTTGACGGGCCGCAAGATCATCGTGGATACCTACGGCGGTTGGGGCCGTCACGGTGGTGGCGCGTTCTCCGGCAAAGATCCGACGAAGGTGGACCGCAGCGCCGCTTACATGGGCCGCTGGGTCGCCAAGAACGTCGTGGCCGCGAAGCTCGCTTCCCGTTGCGAAGTGCAGTTCGCCTACGCCATCGGTCATCCTGACCCGGTCAGCGTGTGCGTGGATACGTTTGGCACGAACACGGTGGACGAAGCGAAGATCGAGAAGGCCATCAACAAGGTGTTCAGCTTCCAGCCTTCGGACATCATCGACCAGCTCAACCTGCGTCGCCCGATCTACAGCAAGACGACCAACTACGGTCACTTCGGCAAGGATGACAAGGATCTGACCTGGGAATCCACCAGCATTGCGGCCACTTTGAAGAAGGCGGCCAAGTAAGTTTACAGTTTTCAGTGTTCAGTTTTCAGTTGGGAAAAGCGCCCTCTGAAAACTGACACTGAAAACGATTCGCATGGCATTCCAATCCTTTGAAAAGCTTGAGGTTTGGAAACGTTCGTGTCGTTTGGCGGTAGATGTAAACAAAGCTTTGCTGGATTCGAGAAACTTTGCGCTTCGTGATCAAATGATCCGGGCTTCGATCTCGATTCCATCAAACATAGCAGAAGGACACGAACGTGATAGCAGAGCTGATTTTATCCGCTTCCTGAGGATAGCCAAAGGCTCGTCTGCGGAACTGCGAACACAGTGTTATCTGGCGCGTAAGCTGGATGTGCTGTCCAAAGATGACGCGAGAAGTTCATCAACGAATGCCGAGAATTGTCGGCAATGCTACAGGGATTGATCAAATCTTTGCAGGCTGAAAACTGAAAACTTGAAACTGAAAACTTAATTATGGCTAAAACAAAATCTAAGGCAGTAGCCGCCGCCGTGTTGGCGGAAGTGACCGCTGCGACCGCGAATCTCGCGGCTTACACTGCGCTGACCCCTTCGGGCAAAGATTACATCGTGCGTGATTTCGCGCTGGCCGAATGGGGCCGCAAGGAGATCGCGGTGGCTGAGCACGAGATGCCCGGCCTGATGTCTGTGCGCAAGAAGTACGCGAAGCAGAAGCCGCTGAAGGGCGTGCGCGTGACGGGTTCCCTGCACATGACGATCCAGACGGCGGTGCTCATCGAGACGCTGGTGGCCATCGGTGCCGACGTGCGCTGGGCTTCGTGCAACATCTTCTCCACGCAAGATCATGCAGCCTCGGCCATCGCGGCCACAGGCACGCCGGTCTTCGCCTGGAAGGGTGAGACGCTGGAAGAATATTGGGAGCTGACGCTGAAGGCGGTCTTGTTCCCTGGTGACAAAGGCCCGGAACTGGTCGTCGATGACGGCGGTGACGTGACCTTGCTCATCCACAAGGGCTACGAATTGGAAAACGGCTCCAAGTGGGCTTACGAGACGAAGGGCGACAGCCATGAAGTCTCCGTGGTGAAGGCGCTCCTGCGCCGCGTGGCGAAGGAAAAGCCGGGTATCTGGACGAAGATCGTGAAGGACTGGAAGGGCGTTTCCGAAGAGACGACCACAGGCGTGCATCGCCTCTATCAGCTCGCCGAACAAGGCAAGCTGCTGGTGCCGGCCATCAACGTGAACGACTCCGTCACGAAGTCCAAGTTCGACAATCTCTACGGCTGCCGCGAATCGCTGGCGGACGGCATCAAGCGCGCGACGGACGTGATGCTCGCGGGCAAAGTTGCTGTCGTTTGCGGTTACGGTGACGTGGGCAAAGGCTGCGCACACTCGTTGCGCGCTTATGGTTCCCGCGTGGTTGTCACGGAGATCGATCCGATCAATGCCTTGCAGGCGGCGATGGAAGGTTTCGAAGTCAATACGGTGGAGAGCACGCTCGGCGTGGGTGACATCTATGTGACCACGACGGGTAACTGCGACATCATCACGGTGGATCACCTCCTCGCGATGAAGGACCAGGCGATCGTCTGTAACATCGGTCACTTCGACAACGAGATCCAAGTGGACGCGTTGAAGAAGGTGAAAGGTGTGAAGATCGAGAACATCAAGCCGCAGTATGACCGCTATCATCTGCCGGGCAACAAGAGCATCTACATGCTGGCCGAAGGCCGCCTGGTGAACCTCGGCTGCGCCACGGGCCATCCGAGCTTCGTGATGTCGAACTCGTTCACGAACCAGACGCTCGCGCAGATCGACCTCTGGGCGAACAAGGACAAGTATGCCAAGACGGTCTACCGTCTGCCCAAGAAGCTGGACGAAGAAGTGGCCCGCCTGCACCTCGAGAAGATCGGCGTGAAGCTGACGAAGCTGACCAAGGCGCAGGCCGAATACCTCGGCGTGCCGGCTGATGGTCCGTACAAGCCTGAGCATTACCGCTACTAAGTCGTAGCCGCCGACGTAAGGAGGCGGAACTGACTAAAATATCAAAGGCGAACGGGAAACCGTTCGCCTTTTTGTTTTATGCTTTAGCAGCATCGGAGATATCCCAAAGCAGCAATGGAGGCCCATCCATAGGACGTCCAGCGATGGCAACGGTTTTTCCATCCGGGAGGAAGACTGCTCCATCCAAGCATTCGTAATTTGGGTTCATCCAGATCAGTTCTTGTGATTTTTTCCAATCCCAAAGCACAGCCGATCCGGGCCAACTCCTTAGCACAACCAACCATTGGCCGTCTGGAGAAAAGGCGACAACATCAGGTCTGACATCCTCGTGGTCATCTGGCCCGACACTGACTCTGAAACGGGAGCCTTTGACGACATCCAGGCGCTTGAGCAGTTTTCGGCTGGATACGTCCCAGATGGAGACATCCCGGCGCGTGTGTTCTTCAGGGGTGGCTATTGCCAGCAATTTACCATCGGGTGAAAAAGCGATGCTCCTGCCTGGTTCATCCAAGGAACCGGTCTTTTTCCCGGATTTATAATCCCAAAACTGAATCCCTTTTTTGCCGCAAGACGCCAGCATGGTGCCAGTGGGTGAAAAACGTATGCAGGTGAGGTAATCACCTTTGGTCCCAGGAAATTTCCAAATCTGTTTTCCCTGCTGCACATCCCATACAAAGGTGTTACCATTGACATCCTTGGAAGCGATGACGGAGCCATCAGGTGAAGCATCCAAGCTGGATGTCTGATTGGCTTTGACATCCCATTTCAGTTTTTTGGTGCTGACATCCCAACAGCGGATGCCTGATTTTTCGTCATCACCCAAGTCTATCCATCCTGCATAGATGCTTTTGGCATCTGGGGACACAGCTAAACTGTTGAGACTGACCTGATCCCGGATCGGAAAATTCAGGACTTCTTTAAAGCCCGGCAGTTGGAACCCGAACACATAAGGATTTCCGCTGCTGGATGAGATGAGACAAGCCAGTAATTGGCCGGCTCGCGAAAGAACTACCGCTTGGGCCTCATAGGCTTTGCGCGATCCAATGCCTTTGAATTTGCCTGCCGTCTCGGTGGGGAATGCTTTGGCAAACTCTTTATAAACCTTGGCGGGGTTCAGTTCTTGGGCACATCTCAGGAGCAAGCCAGTTTCCTGATCACCCATGGTGACTAGCAAAGTTATTTTCTGGCGCTTGGCACCGCGTCCGAAAAAACCTTCTTCATCGAGGGCTTTCAGTGATTCGATGAAAAGAGAGATTCGCGACTCAAACTCTTTTTCAGCATCGTCTTCATCTAAATCGTGGAAATCAGGAAGGACATCCAACATTTTCTGTGCTTCTTCGAAAGCGTCATCACCTGCGCATACATAGGCCCAGTCTGCGGGATTCCATCTTAAGCTGTCTGCCCGCCGCTGAAGACCTTTTTTCTTATCTTTTTCATACGCTTTCGCGCGTCGAATCAAACCCTCTTCAGTATTGGCGCTGGCCGTGATGAGTGTGGTGTCGTTATTCGTCGCCAGGGTGAACGCATAAAACTCCTCTTCAGGATGATCTGAGAGAAGTTTTGTGAAGGTAGTGCGGGCGGCGTCGGTTATCGCAGTGCGCAATTTTTTAAAAGCCGATTTTGTCATGGGAGTGGTTTTAAGAAAATCGAAGATACTATCTACATCAACGAAATTCATCTGCTGGGCAATGGAGGCGCGCGATATGGGAAGTGTAAGTGGTCAGTCCGGCGCCGATCTTTGCAGGGTAATCTGCGGCTGATTTATCCGCTTTTTTATTGCGTGACCAGCCATCCTGTGTCGTCATGGTTGCAAGATACGATTAGCGGTAAGAGGCGAGTAATATCACGCTAATAATTCGCTTCTCCAGGCAAATCGTATGGGCTTTCAGCCTGCTATGATGGATGTTCAATATCTTAAGCATGAGCTGGCACGTTGGATGGCCAACGACAGCTCAGCTTTAAATCTTCTAGAAGGGGGCGCACTGGACGGGGTATGGTGTTGGGATTTGGAAGTTCCTGGACGCAAATGGTTTAGCTCCCATTTTTGGCGTTGCATAGGGGTTGAAGCAGCAGATGGTCTATCGATTTCAAATTGGGAGGATTGGGTCCAGCCTGACGAGCGGGAGGCAGTGTTGAATGCTCTGATGCAGGCGACGAACGATACGGGATTCAATTTAGATCGCATCATACGTTACCGCCATGCCAATGGTTCTACAGTCTGGAAGCATAGTCGTGGGGTGGTGATCCGAAATGAGAACGGTAAAGCGATTCGTTTGATGGGGGTAGACCGTGATCTGACGCCGCTGATGAATCTGCAGGCAGAGTATGCAGATCGGGTTGCGGTGCTGGAGACAGCCAACAGGCAACTGGAAAAGGAGCAGGAGCGGTTTCGAAGTCTGGTTGAGTCGGCCCCTGATGCGGTCGTCATCACGGACAAGCATGGGAAGATCATTCTAGTGAATGCGCAGACGGAAAAGCTCTTCGGCTACGTTCGGAAAGAGTTGATTGGTCTGCCCGTGGAGACGCTTATCCCGCAGCGTTATCGTGGTCATCATCCAGATTACCGGCACAAGTATCACGAGGCACCACATGCGCGGCCGATGGGTAGCGGTAAGGAGTTGTTCGGACTAAAAAAGAGTGGGGAAGAATTTCCGGTTGAGATCAGCTTGAACGTGATGGAAACGGACGAGGGAAGACTCGTCTCGGCAGCCATCCGTGATGTGACTGCACAGAAGGCAGCCGCTGAGGAGATCAAGAACGCCAATGCCCGGCTGACTCATCAGGCGGACGCGTTGGAGAAAAGTAATCTGGAGTTGCAACACTTTGCCTATGTCGTGTCACACGATCTTCAGACACCTTTACGCAGCATCAGCGGTTTTGTGCAGCTCTTGCAGCAGGAGTATGGTGACAAGCTGGATGAGCAGGCGGTGGAATGGATCCGCCGGACGGTGTTGGGCACACAGCGCATGCAGACGCTCATCCGTGATATCATGGCGTATTCACGCGTAGAGACCCGGGTGCATCGTTTTACCCGGTTGAGTCTGAATGAGGTGTTTGCTGAGGCGGTGGATGTGCTGGCGGATTCTATCCGGGAGTCGAACGCCAGGGTGAATCGGGAAGAACTGCCGGAAGTCCTGGCAGACCGCCCACAGATGGTCCAACTCCTGCAAAATCTCATCGGCAATGCCATCAAGTACAAGGGGGAGGTGCAGCCGCAGGTCACTGTTTCCGGAGCCGATCAGGGGATAGAGTGGCAAGTGACCGTGAAAGACAACGGCATTGGTATCGCTTCGGAACATTTTCAGCGGATATTTGATGTGTTTCAGCGGCTGCACACTCAGAAGGCGATTCCCGGCACGGGCATCGGGCTTTCGATTTGCCGGCGTGTTGTGCTGCGCCATGGTGGCAGGATCTGGGTTGAATCTGAGCCCGGCAAGGGGAGCAGTTTTCATTTTACCATCCCGAAATCCGAAGGGGAAAATTTATGAGTGATGAACTGAAAAACGCGCGTCTGGCGGAGATTCTGCTGGTGGAAGACAATGAAGACGATGTGTTGCTTACGCGCGAGGGATTGAAACGCTCGAAAGTCGCGGTACACCTCCATCATGTGGAGAACGGTGTCGAGTGCATGGCCTACTTGCGCAAACAGGGCAAATATGTCAATGCCGCCACGCCGGATGTGATCTTGCTGGATCTGAACATGCCGGTGATGAACGGATATGAGGTGCTGGAGCAGATTGCGAATGATCCGAAACTGAACCACCTGCCAGTAGTCATTCTGACGACATCAGCAGATGAGCAGGACATCCTGAAGATGTATAAGCTGCGATGCAGCTCCTACATCGTGAAACCTGTGGATTTTATCCAGTTCCAGCGGGTCATCAACGAGTTCACGAATTACTGGTTCTCCGTCGTGGTGCTGCCGAAGAAGAAAGCGCTGTGAATTCGGTGCTGGAGTGAGTGATTCATTCAGCTGCGACAGCCACGCTCAGCCCTTTTCGATGCAGGCGTAGGCGTTGTGGTTGTGGATGCTCTCGTAGTTCTCGGCTTCCACTTTATACCACGTGATGTCTTTGTTTCCGTTCAGCTTGGTCACGACATTGCGCACGAGGTCTTCTACGAAGACAGGGTTTTCGTAGGCGCGTTCGGTGACGGCTTTTTCATCCTGACGCTTGAGCAAGGAGTAGAGCTCGCTGCTCGCGGAGCTTTCGACGAGAGCGATGACGTCTTCGATCCAGATGATTTTATCACTCTTGATCTGTACGGTCACCGTGCCGCGTTGGTTGTGTGCACCGTATTTGGAAATCGCCTTGGAGCAGGGGCAGAGGGTGGTCACGGGAATCATGACAGTGAGCACCAGGACGACATCTTTTCCACACGCAGCGGCGTCAAAGCGGGCGGTGTAATCCATCACGCTGGGCAAGCCAGAGACGGGCGCTTTTTTCGTGAGGAAGAAAGGAAACTCCATCTCCAGATGCGCGGTCTGCGCGTGGAGCTTAGCCTGCATGGCCTTCAAGATGTCCGTGATGTTCTCCACGTGGACGATGTTGCCGTGTGCGTTCAGCACCTCGACAAAGCGGCTCATGTGGGTGCCCTTGAACTCTTTCGGCAGATCCACATACATGCCGATGGTGGCAATGGTGTTCTGGGTGCTGTGCGCCTTGTCTCGGATGATGATGGGAAAGCGCAGCCCACGAACGCCTACCTTGTCGATACGCAGTTCACGGTGGTCGGGTTCGTTCTGTTTGTCGTGTAGTTGATGCTTTTGCATCGTCAAAGTCTCGCTCATGTTGCCGTTGCTTCGTATCGGGAACCTATCAGTCGGCGGGCATTTTGCAAAAAGTTTATAAATCGGGGATGTTTTCATGTTTATGATGATGAGTGAGAGCCTTGGAGAGACGTTTAAAAGGGCAGCAACGAGGATGACCACGAGAGTGAGGCTGATTAAGAACGGCAATTTGTAAGTTGATTTTGGGACGAATGTGGCTTCTGTTGGCGGTGGAAACCGTGGGGATTAATTGAATGCAAACGAACGCAGAGATCAAACAGCGGATCAAAAAGGTGATGGTGGAAAACCTGATGCTTCAGGTGACGGCAGAGGAGATCGGGGATGACCAACCGCTCTTTGGTCCGGACAGCCTCGGCCTGGATTCCGTGGATGCGCTGCAACTGGTGGTCGCGCTGGACAAGAATTTCGGTCTCAAGATCCCGGATCAGGCGGCGGCGAAGCAGATTTTGACGAGTGTGAGTGCGATGGCGGATGCGGTGGAAAAACATCTGGCGGCGAAGGGCTGATTCGGTTTAAGTCATGGCCAGCCCATGAACGCCCATACAGATTCCACTAGCTCGCGCCGCGATTTCATCAAATCCACAGCTTTGGTAGTCACTGCTGCTGCAGTAGCGACGCCTTCGCTCGTTTCCGCTCAACAAACGAAAACGACGAAGGTGAAGCTGGGCTTCGATAATTTCTCCATCCGTAATTCCAACTGGAAAGCGGGCCAAGTCCTCGATTACGCAGCGGCGCAGAAGGTGGATGTCGTTCTCTTCTCGGACCTCGACGTTTACGAGAATCATACGGAGGCGTATCTCAAGGATTTGAAGAAGAAGGCGGATGACTTGGGCATCGAAATCCAAGGCGGCACGGGAAGCATTTGTCCCACGTCCAATTCTTATGGTCAGGTGAAGAAGTGGGGCACGGCAGAGGAACATCTCAAACTGACGATCAAGATTGCGAAGACTCTGGGCTCGAAGGTGGCGCGGTGTTATCTCGGGAATGCGCGTGACCGGGCTTCCGAAGGCGGCATTGAGGCGCGCATGAAAGACACCGTGGCTACGTGCAAGGCGGTGAAGAGCTATGCGCAGGATAATGGCATCAAGATCGCGATCGAGAATCACGCGGGCGACATGCAGGCGTGGGAGTTGCAGGCGTTGATCGAAGAGGCGGGCAAGGATTACGTGGGTGCGACGATTGATCCGGGCAATGCGACGTGGACGCTGGAAGATCCGCATGTGAACCTGGAAATCCTCGCGCCGTACGCGGCGTGTGCAGGCATCCGCGATTCCATCGTGTGGGAGACGCCGAACGGGGCTAATGCAAAATGGGCGGCGGTGGGTGAAGGCGTGGTGGACATGAAAGCGTATCTGAAGCGCTGGGTGGAATTGTGCCCGAATGTACCAGTGACGCTGGAGATCATCTCGGAATACGCGAAGCAGCATGATTATCTGAAGGCGGATTTCTGGAAGGTGTTTCCGAAGGTGCGTCCGTATGAGTTCGCACGGTTCACCGCGCTGGCGCGGAAGGGCAAGCCGGCGGAATCGTTCAAGGGTTCCGGCCAGGCACAGGCTGATTACCAGAAGGCGGAACTGGAGCGGAGCATCAAGTATTGCAAGACGGAGCTGGGGCTGGGACTGAAGGCGTAAATACGATTTTGGATTTACGATTTACGAGTCAGAGTGTTTGAGGCTGCGGTCTTGGCTTCTTGATTGGTCTGAAACTTGTTTATGAGTCAGCAGGTTTTTACGCATACGCATCGGGTGACGTACTCGGATTGTACGGTGAGGAATCATGTGTATTATGGACGGTTCTTGGATTTATTGGAGGAGGCGCGCGGGGAGTTCTTTCGTTCGTTGGGGATCACGTTTCTGCAACTGGAAGAGCAGGGCGTCATTTTTCCGGTGCTGGATGTGCAGTTGAAGTATCGCGCGGCGGCAAGATATGACGATGTGCTGAAGATTGAGTTGTGGGTCGCAGAGATACGTTCGGTGAAGGTGATGTTTGCGTATCGAGTGCTGAATGCGGAGGGTAAGCTGCTGGTGGAGGGGACGACAATCCATGCTTGCACGAGCACGGAGGATAAGCCGATGCGGATACCGGAGGAACTGGCGGGGAAGCTGGAAGGATTTCTAAAGAAGGAATAGGGAAACATCGAACATCGAACGCCCAACATCGAGAGTGGAGAAAGTTAGTGGCGGAGGTGTCCGCCAAAGGTAGGGACTGCCGGCTGGAATCCGGCAGCACATTAGGGAGAGGCTTATGGCGAATAAAACTGAATGGCCGAAGTTACCGAAGTTGCCCAAGGACGTTTTATCCCGATTGGCGAAATGTCTGGCGTTGGTGCCGGATCGGAAGTTGAAGGCCGTTGATGCGCCATGTGTGATGGGCGGGAAGGCGCCTTTACCAGTGGGGATGGATTGGCCGTCGCGAGATGGAGAGTTGTTAACCTATGTTGGTCGCATCAATACCACAGTAGCGCACAGTCTGCTGGATGAAGTGCCTGATGTGGGGTGGCTGCTTTTCTTTCATGAGCCGGAGGATGATCGGTTGCAGACTATTGTGGTGGCGAAATCATTGGGCGAGCTCAAAGGACCGCCCAAGGGTAGCAAATATCTGACGGTGGATATGCGGTGTGGGCCGGATGATGGAAAGGTGTCGGAATCGGTAGCATGTCATTTGGTTCCAGCGTGGTCGTATGCTTATGATCCAAGCGCAGATTGGGATGAGGAAGTAAAAGATGCGATGGATGAATTGATGCCGGAGAAAGCCATAGGGCAATTGTTAGGTCACGCGTATTTTGAAGAGGAGTCTTCCTGCCGACGTGCTTTTGGAGTGGCGAAATACCATGCGTCTGGAAGATCCGATGTGTCGCTTACCGAAGAAAAATTGTTGGAGAAGCGCAAGCAGGTCCAAGAAATTCCACCACCTACTGCTCACACGTTTGCGTGTCCTAAGCTGGGTAACCGTTTGAAATCCTTGGTGGATGAGCTCATGGTTTTGGAGGCGGACTGGAAGCAACGGGCCAAAAAGGAAGGTAAGAGCTGGTCGGGCAAGCTGAGCACGGCGTGCAAGGTGCTGGCGGAATATCAGGCTGAAACCATCAAAAAGATGGCGCAAGGAGCGGCGCTGGAGCTGGGACCGATGATTGAAGCTTTTAAGACATGGGACACGGCTTTCTACGTCATGGAAAATGCGCAGGATGAGAAGCGTCTCAATTATCTTTTCGAATGGTCCAAGGAGTTGAGAGCGAAGCAGGCACAGGTGGGGAATCTTGCTGATGAGAATGAAGAGGAACGGCTGAAGAAGGAGGAGCGAGACGAAGCCCGGAAAATGAAGGAGAAGAATGGTGGCTATTTCAATCAGGAGTATGAAGATTGGTTGGAGCACACGCGCAGCAGGTTGTCCGTGCCCATTTCCAATCGATTGTTCGAGGCCAGCCAACGTGGTAAGAACGTTTTAGAGACTGTGGAGTGGTCGATGAAAGAGCTGGAGAGGATTGGGGACCGGCTCGGAGGCTCCGAGGTGTCACTAGTGCTGGTGAATGTGATGAATTTGTTGAACTATCACACCTCTCAAACACAAAGTGCCAAGGGTGGTATGTCGGCAAAAGAGATAGACGCAGCTCTGGCGGGGATGAGGGAAAAGCGCACGGTGATCAAGGGCGAGCCCGTCAATGTAAGCAAGAAGTGGAGGTTGTTGCTGTCGTTCAATTCTGAGCTGGATTATTGCTGGAGCGATTCGGGATCACTCCGGTATTTCATTGAGGAGGCGAAGTTGGCGAAAGAAGAGTTCGACCGGGTGGTGAGCGATATTGAATCAGGATAGTTTGGTGGCTGGAGAAGCTGGAAATCCGTCGAACGAGGCGTGCAAATAGAGAAGAGAGGGAGGATAATACCTTGGGGAATTTTTTTTTCTGATTTTTCTGCGTATGACAGCGGATGTCATACGTGGGTTGGTAGGATGCAGGGGAGTTAAAGTAGAAGTGGATGCAGGAAGATTGATGGAGATGGATTGGACTGCCGACTGCGCAGGCGGGGCCAAACTCAATTACCAGGGGATGTAATGAACGCGAGACCAGGGATGAAAATTCCGGTAGCACATTGGTGTGACAGGGTGGCGCACATCAGGTGTGACACGCTTTGGGTAAGTGGGACATTTTGTCTCACTTTTCGAGAAGATGAAATCAGTTTCCGGAGGTTTTATTTGTTTAACATGTTTGTTTTCAGGTGTTTAGGGATTTATTTCAAAGGCTGGCACCCCGTCTGCTTATAAAATTACAGATTTCTTAACTGAAAGGTATTATGGCAAAAGTATTAGGTATCGACTTGGGCACGACGAACTCCTGTATGTCCGTGATGGAGGGTGGTGAGCCGGTCGTTCTGGAAAACTCTGAGGGTAAACGCACGACGCCTTCCGTGGTGGCGTTTGCGAAGAACGGGGAGCGTCTGGTGGGTGATGCGGCGAAGCGTCAGGCCGTGACGAATCCTCGTAACACGATCTACTCCGTGAAGCGTTTCATGGGCCGCAAGTTCAATGAGGTCCAAGAAGAGCTGAAGCGCGTGCCTTACAAGGTGGTCGCTGGTCCGAATGGCGATGCTTGTGTGGAAGTGGAAGTCGAAGGCAAGGCGAAGCAGTTCAGCCCGCCGGAAATCTCCGCGATGATCCTCGCGAAGTTGAAGGCTGATGCGGAAACGCGCTTGGGTGAGACGATCTCGCAAGCAGTGATCACGGTGCCTGCTTACTTCAATGACTCGCAACGTCAGGCGACGAAAGACGCCGGTCGTATCGCGGGCCTCGAAGTGTTGCGTATCATCAACGAACCGACGGCGGCCTCGCTCGCTTACGGTCTGGACAAGAAGAAGGATGAGAAGATCGCGGTGTATGACCTCGGTGGTGGTACGTTCGATATCTCCGTGCTGGAAATCGGTGACGGCGTGTTCGAGGTGAAGGCCACGAACGGTGACACGCACCTGGGCGGTGACGACTGGGACAACCAGATCATGGACTGGATCCTGGACGAGTTTAAGCGCGACAATGGCATCGACCTGCGCAAACAGCCGGATGCGTTGCAGCGTATCAAGGAAGAGGCGGAGAAGGCGAAGATCGCACTCTCCAGCACACAGCAGTATGACATCAGCCTGCCGTTCGTGACGGCGGATGCGACTGGCCCGAAGCACATCAGCCAAAAGCTGACGCGCGCCAAGATGGAGCAGATCTGCGACAGCCTCTTCGAGCGCACAATCACGCCGACGAAGAACTGCTTGAAGGACGCTGGTATCACGTCGGACAAGATCGATGAGTTGGTGCTCGTGGGTGGTATGACGCGCATGCCGCGTGTGGTTGAGACGGCACGCACGCTGGTGACCAAGGCTCCGCATCAGGGTGTGAACCCGGATGAAGTGGTGGCCGTGGGTGCAGCGATCCAAGGCGGTGTCTTGAAGGGTGAAGTCAAGGACGTGCTCCTCTTGGACGTCACGCCGCTTTCCTTCGGTATCGAGACATTGGGTGGCGTGTTCACGCGCCTCATCGAGCGCAATACGACGATCCCGACGCGCAAATCGGAAGTGTTTTCAACGGCCTCGGACAATCAGCCGAGCGTGGAGATTCATGTGTTGCAGGGTGAGCGCCAGTTCGCCCGGGACAACAAGCCGATCGGCAAATTCCATCTGAGCGAGATCCCGCCGGCTCCGCGCGGCATGCCTCAGATCGAGGTGACCTTTGACATCGATGCGAACGGCATCTTGCACGTGAGTGCGAAGGATTTGGGCACGGGCAAGGAACAGAAGATCACGATCACGGCGAGCAGCGGTCTCTCGAAGGATGAGATCGAGAAGATGCGCCGCGATGCCGAGACTCACGCGGACGAGGACAAGAAGCGCAAGGAAGAAGTCGAGACGCGCAATGAGGCAGATAACACCGTCTATCGCACGGAGAAGACTCTGCGCGAGATGGGTGACAAGGTGCCAGCCGCTGAGAAAGCGAAGATTGAAGCCGCAGTGACGGCGCTCAAGGACGCGCTCAAGGGCACGGACTCCGCTGCCATCAAGGCCGCGAGCGACAAATTGATGGAAACGGTGGGCGAGCTTTACAAGAACGCTGGTCCGCAAGCCCAGCAAGCGGGCAACACCTCCACCAGCACGGGCGGTCCGAATCCGGGTGCCGATGCAGGTGACCAGGACAAGAAGAAGGACGAAGGTCCGATCATCGACGCCGAAGTGGTGGACGAGAAGAAAGATAAATAAATTTTCCTATCGGCAGAAGCCGAAGGATTTGATTCAGTAGTAATCCAAACACAACACATAAACAGCATAAACGAACGTATGGCAATCAACGTCAAACCGCTCGGTGACCGTGTTCTGATCGAACAGGTTGAAGAGAAGGAAACCAAAAAGGGCGGCATCATCATTCCTGATACCGCCAAGGAAAAACCGTCTGAAGGCATCATCGTGGCGCTCGGCACCGGCCGGACCGATGAGAGCGGCAAGAAGGTCGCTTTCGAAGTGAAGAAGGGTGACCGCGTGCTCGTCAGCAAGTATGGCGGCACGGAGATCAAGCTCGACGGCAAGGAGTACAAGCTCATGAACGTCGACGACATCCTCGCGGTGATCGACTAATTTTTAACCCCAATATCTAACTAGAATTTAAATACTATGGCAGCCAAGCAACTTTTGTTTGATGAAGCAGCCCGTCAGTCTTTGCTGAAGGGTGTTTCGAAGCTCGCTCGCGCCGTGAGCGCGACGCTCGGACCGAAGGGCCGTAATGTGGTCCTCGACAAGAAATACGGTTCTCCGACGATCACCAAAGACGGCGTGACCGTCGCGAAGGAGATCGAACTGGAAGACGCCTACGAGAACATGGGCGCCCAGATGGTCCGTGAAGTGGCCAGCAAGACCAGCGACGCCGCTGGTGACGGCACGACGACGGCGACCGTTCTGGCCGAAGCGATCTATCGCGAAGGTCTGAAGAACGTGACGGCCGGTGCCTCCCCGATCAGCCTGCAACGCGGCATCCAGAAGGCCGTGGACGCAGCGATCGAGCAACTCGCCAAGATCGCCAAGAAGGTCAAGGACAAGGAAGAGATCAAGCAAGTCGCGACCGTTTCCGCCAACTGGGATACCACGATCGGCGAGATCATCGCTGACGCGATGGACAAGGTGGGCAAGGACGGCACGATCACGGTCGAAGAGGCGAAGTCCATCGAGACGACCCTCGACGTCGTGGAAGGTATGCAGTTCGACAAGGGCTACCTTTCTCCGTACTTCGTGACGAACGCGGAGTCCATGGAGTGCAAGCTCGATGACGCTTACATCCTGAATTACGAGAAGAAGATCAGCAGCCTGAAGGACCTCCTCCCGATCCTCGAGAAGACGGCCAAGACGGGCAAGCCCCTCCTGATCATCTGCGAAGAAGTCGAAGGCGAAGCCCTCGCGACGCTCGTGGTGAACAAGCTGCGTGGCACGTTGAACATCTGCGCTGTGAAGGCTCCTGGCTTCGGCGACCGCCGCAAGGCCATGCTGGAAGACATCGCCATCCTCACGGGCGGCAAGTGCATCACGGAAGACCTTGGCATCAAGCTCGAATCCCTCGAACTGACCGACCTCGGCCGTGCGAAGTCCATCGTGGTGGACAAGGAAAACACGACCATCGTGGAAGGTTCCGGCAAGAACTCTGAGATCCAGGGCCGCGTGAACCAGATCCGCCGCCAGATTGAAGAGACGACGTCCGACTACGACCGCGAGAAGCTCCAGGAGCGCCTGGCGAAGCTCGCCGGTGGTGTGGCCGTCATCAATGTCGGTGCCGCTACGGAAACCGAGATGAAGGAAAAGAAGGCCCGTGTGGAAGACGCGTTGCACGCGACCCGCGCGGCTGTGGAAGAAGGCATCGTTCCTGGCGGTGGCGTGGCATTGCTGCGTTGCTTGCCGGCCATCGAAGCACTGAAGCTGCAAGGCGACGAGCAGATCGGTGTGGACATCGTGAAGCGCGCCGTTGAGGCCCCTCTCCGCGCCCTGTCGCTGAACGCCGGTGTCGAAGGCTCCATCGTGGTGCAAGAAGTCAAGAAGCGCAAAGGCGCGGACGGTTACAACGTCGCCACGGGCGAATACGTTGACCTGTTGAAGGCTGGCGTGGTCGATCCTAAGAAGGTGACCCGCACCGCGCTGCAGAACGCCTCGTCCATCGCGGCGCTCTTGCTGACCACGGAATGCCTGATCACTGAGATTCCGGAAGACAAGAAGCCAGCTCCGGCCGGTGGTGGTGATCACCACGGCATGGGCGGCGGCATGGATTACTAATTCAGCCAGTTTGCGGGAATTGACCGCAGACAAGCAGAACGGAGCGGACGAGAGTCCGCTCCGTTTTTTTGTTTAGAGCGGTAAAAAAATCTGTAGTCGTGTGAATGGAGAGACAAGTAAGCGGTCTTTTGGGTTGTGGCTTCGTTTCGGATCAGTCACAGGGGCTTATGGAATCTGCTCCTTCGCCAAGGCCTTGCCACAACCAAAAATCTTCGCTCCACACGATGACAGTATTACTTGAACCGCTCTAGAGCATTTTAAATAAAGTTATAGCCACAAGAGGCGAACCAATTGAGCGCATCTTGTGGGGTCACGGCTGCCAAGGCTTGGCCGATGGCTGCCAGCAGTGCAGGTTGGGTGCGGGCTTCCAAGCTGCGGAGGATCTGCTTGATCTTGCTCCACATCTTTTCAATGGGGTTGAAGTCGGGCGAGTACGCCGGTAGGAACAGCGGTTCTGCGCCAGCCTGCCGGAGCAGAGCCAGAATGGGGGCACTTTTGTGGGCCGCCAAATTGTCCATGACCACCACGTCGCCGGGTTTAAGCAGGGGCCGCAGGACCTGCGTCACATAGGTGGTGAACACTTCGGTATCCGTAGCGCCTTCAAGCGCCAAGCAGGCGGTCGTCCCATCCAGGCGCAGGGCACCGATTACGGTCGTATTGTGCCAGTGCCCATGTGGGGCACTCCCATGGACTCGCTGGCCGCGCGCCGCCCGCCCGCGCAAGCGGGTCAGATTGGTTTTGGCACTGGATTCGTCGAGGAAGATCAGCCGCGCCGGATCCCACGACGGCTGTTGGCGGCGCCAGTTGCGGCGGGCTCGGCGGATATCCGGACGGTCTTGTTCACTGGCGCGGAGCGTCTTTTTTTATATGTCAGCCCCATGGCCGCCAGAGCGTAGTGGATGGCTTGGATGGTGCAATCCAACTGGGCGGCTTGGCGCAGTTCTTCCAGCGTCAGATCTGGCTTGCGGTTTACCAGCGCCCGCAACTTTTGACGCTGTTCCATCCCAAGGTCGGGCCGCCGACCACAGCGGTGATACTGACAGGCGATGTCCCCGGTCTGGCGGCGTTGCTGGAGGAGCTTCTTGACCATGCCCAATGAAACCCGATAACGGTGGGCGATTTCCTCGCGGGTCCCTTCGTCCTGATCATAAGAAACCAGAATCCGTTGCCGTAAATCCAGCGAAATGGGCCGTTTCATCCCCCAACTCTGCCAAACTTCCCGCAGAACGGCTATAACTTTATTTAAAACGCTCTA
>DASWYF010000042.1 GCA_036405135.1 Verrucomicrobiia bacterium
ACTTGGCCTTCGGCCCTTCCTTTACCAGCAGCGAGCTGCCAGCACCTAAATCTATCCCACAAAACCCTCAAGAAAACCACCTCTTTTCACTAAAATTTGTGATGAAAACCCAACCTTTTCGACACCAAGAACATCCAAAAATCACAACTTACGTAACTCGCATTTCTCATCCCCACTGCTCCTCTTCCTGCTCGCATAGTTCGCGTGTTTCGCGGTCACTCCTCTCTGCCTTTCCTCGTAAATCGGAAATTCTTCTCCGCTCTGCTTGTGCCTTCTGTGCCTTCCTTGCCCCGGCGTTTTGGTCGGGGTTTGTGCCATCCTCCCTCTCCGCGTTTCCATGGTGAATTCTTTCTGTGTATTCTGCGTTTTCCGTGGTTCATCTTTCCCGTCCCCTTTTCGCGTAGTTCGCGGTTCACCCCTTCCTGTCCCTACTGTTAGAGCGCTTAAAAAAATACTGTGGCCGAGTGGGGCGTGGATTTGGCGAAGGAGCAGCTTCCAAAGACCCTGTGACGGAGCCGAAACGAAGCCAGAACCCAAAAAGACCGCCCGCTTCGCTCTCCAGACAATCGGCGACAGGATTTTTTAAACCGCTCTAAAAGTTGGACGTTGAACGTTTTCCAAAAATCCTCATCCTCCCTCCATGTCCACCCCCGCGCAGCACCTGACAAGGCGTCGCTTCGTAACCCTGACCGCCACCGCTACCCTTTTAGCTCCAACCCTATCTGTATTCGCTGCTGCAAGTGAACCCCCTCGCTCCACCGTCGAGGCCGCCCTGAAAAAAGCCGCCACCTTTTACGCCCAGAACTGCTCCAACTCCGGCGGCTACGCTTGGCGACACAGTCGCGACCTTCGCCTCAGTGAAGGCGAGGGCGAAACCTCCAAGACCTCTTCGTGGGTTCAGCCGCCTGGAACACCCTCGATCGGCGACGCCTTGCTCGATGTCTATGAAGTCACCGGTGACAAACAGTATCTCGATGCCGCCAAAGCCGCTGCGAACGTTCTCATCAAAGGCCAACGCCTCTCGGGCGGCTGGTATTACAGCGTGGAAATGGACCCCGCCAAACGCGCTGGCGAAGGCTATCGTGATAACCCCAACCATCGCCCGCCCAAATCCGGCCGTGACCTCAAGAACCTCACCATGCTGGATGACGACACCTCGCCCGCTGCCCTGCGCTTCCTCATGCGCTTGGATAAGGTTACCGGCTTCAAAGACCCCGCAATGAAAGACACCATCGCCTACGCGATGAAATCCATTCTCCTCTCCCAATACCCCGTTGGCGCGTGGACCCATAATTACGACCGCTGGCCCAAAGGCCACGACCCGAAAGAATATCCGATCCTCAAAGCCAGCTACCCCGCGCAATGGCCTCGCACCTGGCCCAACGACTGGACCGGCCACTATCACCTGAACGACAACATCTCCGGCAACGTCCTCGCCACCATGCTCCTCGCCTACGAGATCTATGGAGAGGACCGCTACCTCGCCGCCGCCAAGCGCACTGGCGATTTCTTCCTCCTCGCCCAGATGCCCGATCCCCAACCCGCCTGGGGCCAGCAATACGACGTGAAGATGCAACCCGTCTGGGAACGCAAATTCGAGCCCCCCGCCATCAGCGGCCTCGAATCCCAATACGTGATGGAAAGCCTCCTCCTGCTCTATCGCAAGACCGGTGACGCGAAATACCTTGAGCCCTTCGCCAAAGCCCTGCCCTACCTCAAGAAGTCACTCCTGCGCGATGGCCGCATCGCCCGCTTCTACGAGCTCAAGACGAACAAACCCCTCTGCTTCATCGTACAGGACAAAGTCTATCACCTCTCCTACGATTTCAGCAAAGCCCCCGACCACTACGGCTTCATCTTCGACTCCAAGCTGAACCAGATCGAAGCCGAATACAATCGCCTCAAAAACGGTGGCGACACCGCCCGCCAAGAACTCCCCGCCCACGAACGCCTCAACCCCACGCCCGCCGAAATCAAAACCATCATCGCCCAAATGGACCCCCGCGGCGCGTGGATCGACACCCGCTCCCTGAAAGGCCATAAGAAGGCTTCCCCCGAAGGCGTCATCCAATCCGAAACCTTCATCAAAAATGTAGAAGCCCTCTGCGCCTACCTAAAGAACACGAAGTAACGCGCAACGCAGTGCAGTGGGGCAGGCGCCCTCGCCTGCCTTAGTCGGACAGCCGCCCTCGGCTGTCACCTTTGGAGCGTGGGCGTCCTCGCCCACAGCAACATCCATAAGCAAAAGCAGCTCACTCTTCGCCCATGACTAACGCCCGGATTTCTTTTTCTCCGTGCTAAAATTTTCTAGAACCTCAAGCACGCTCCAAATGCATATCCCTTAAAAAAAACGTGCCAGCTCTCGGACCAGAATCATTTCACTCCAAAATCTATCGCCAGCTTAATCACGAAAAACAAAATGCACTTATTTCAATCGGATTTGAAAATTTTGCTGACCTGAAATTGAACATTCCAAGCATATCGCTCCAGAATTTCTTTTTTGTCCACATCTCTGCAATGCTCAGACTCTGACAAAAGCTGTGGAAAGAGATAATTCAATCGCCACACATGATCTTTGAGAACATGGTCTTCCTTGGCATAAAATTTCCCTATCTCGCCAATCAACTCAATTACGCGATCCGCTTGCTGCCTTGGCAATGTCTTATCTGCACGAGCAGAAACACAAAGTCCTGCAGCGAGCTGATCATACTCTTGCATTAAACCTGAAATCGTTTGCATTTGCTCAAGAAGTTGATTCTTCCCTCTTTCGTAATTCTACTCAATTACATATCATCACATCCCAACTTAGATTCTGCCAGTATTCTTCTCGTGTATTTCTATTAGACAGTTTCCGTTCACCCAAAACCGCGTCAAGCCTCCCACATCTTAGCATTGGTGCTTTGTCATTGCTCATTCCTTCGTCATTGAGATTTCGTCATTGGTCATTCCAAAAGGTGCATTTCCCAAAGGCCCGTGCCCATCCGCTTTATTGCCAGAATTTCTTCGCTGTTCTACTCGTCGCGCTTGTCCATCTTGCCTTTCTCCAGCGCCGCAAACGTGTCGAAATCGCTTCGGAAGAGCCGATCCTGGATCACCCGGTATTTCTCGAATTCGCTTTCCTCGTGGTCCTTGGCGATTTCCGCGCTGATGCGCCCGGCGTCTTGCAACACTTGCCGCTCATCCGCCGAAAGGAAGATGTCCAACCGCTTCGCCCAAGCATCCATCGTCATCGGCACCCGGCGCTTCGCCCGGCTCTCCGCCAGGTCCAAGTAGGCGTTTACGATGCGCCCCAAGTCCTCCAGCTCCGTCTCCGTCAGATAATTTTTTGCCACCACCACATCGCTTTTCAGTATTTTCCCGCCCGGGGCTTTGGCCCAGCTCGTCAACCCCATGCGTTCCTTCGTATGGTCCGCCCGCTTAACGATCAGCTCAGCGGCCGTGTGACCGTGGACGGCGTAATGCATCTTGTTCTGCACTTTGGCGAAGAACGCCTGCGTGATCGGCGCGTCCCGGTCATAATCCATCGCCGTGGCATAGACGTCGGCGATCTTTTGGTAAAAGCGCCGCTCAGACAGGCGGATCTCCCGGATCTCCTCCAGCAGACGCTCGAAGTAGTCCTCGCCCAGAAACGCCCCGTTCTCCATCCGCTTCCGGTCCATCACATAGCCCCGCAGCGTGTAGTCCCGCAGGACCCCTGTGGCCCATTGCCGGAACGCCGTGGCCCGTTTGGAATTCACGCGATAGCCGACGGCAATAATCGCATCGAGATTGTAGTGCAAGATGTGGCGCTCAACCCGCCGTTTCCCTTCGATTTGAACTGCTAAGAATTCTTTAGCAGTTGCTGCCTCCGGCAATTCACCTTCGGCGTAGATTTTCTTGAGATGGATCAGCACGTTCTCCGGAGTCGTCTCAAAGAGCAGCCCCATCCCCTTTTGTGACAGCCAGATCGTGCCCTCCTGCACCCGCACTTCCACGCCATCACCGCCGGTCTGGTAGGCAAAAGTCAGAAATTCCGCCGTGCTGTTCCGGATGCGCACACTGTTCGGTGATTTCTTTTTAGGCATAGGCAACCCACTCAGTCCGCTGGCATCCGTATCTTTTGTCCTGATAACCACACAGGGTCCAGCCGAAACCCCATCCTTCCGCTTCTTCTCGGCATATCCACGCACTACCCCCGCTTGTCAGTGGCCAAGGAAAGCACAGTAACGCTCCACCACCCTCGCCCCTCGGAGGGGAGAGGGCCGGGGTGAGGGGTGCCGGGCTTTTCCCTTCTCCTTGCTTCTCTCTCTTCGTCGGCAGTGTCAAGATACGCCCGCTTCTTCTCGTTACTTCCCCTAATACCTCGTGACCGCGCAGAAAGCCTTCCGCCCCGTCAGGTGGATTTCTCCAAGCAATCCGGGCATTCTAATCATTGGCTCCGGCGGCGATCCGCCCTAATCTCTTCCCCCATGAAACCCTTCGCTGCGTTCCTCGCGGCATTGTTATCGCTGGTCGTCACCGCTCACGCCGCTGCCCCGCGCCCGAACATCATCCTCATCATGTCCGATGACATGGGCTTCTCCGACCTCGGCTGTTATGGCAGCGAAATCAGCACGCCCAATCTCGATTCACTCGCCAAGGGCGGCCTCCGTTTCACTCAATTCTACAACACTGGCCGTTGCTGTCCCACGCGCGCCTCGCTCCTTACTGGTCTGTATCCGCATCAGGCCGGCATCGGCCACATGGTGGACTCCAAGAACAAACCCGGCCCCGGTTACGCCGGTGATCTCAGCCAGAACTGCATCACCATCGCACAGGCGTTGAAGCCCGCCGGTTACCGCACCTACATGACCGGCAAATGGCACGTCACCCCGAACGAAGCCACCAAGCCCAATCCCAGCAAACACAACTGGCCGCTCCAACGCGGCTTCGACCGCTACTACGGCACCATCCACGGCGCGGGCAGCTTCTACGATCCCAACTCCCTCGTCCGCGATAACGAACTCATCTCCCCCTTCGCCGACAAAGAATACACGCCCAAGGAATATTACTACACGGATGCCATCAACGACCACGCCACCCGCTTCATCGCCGATCACGCCAAGCAGCACCAAGGCGAACCCTTCTTCATGTACATGGCCCACACCGCCGCCCACTGGCCCATGCACGCGAAGGAATCCGACATCGCCAAATACAAAGGCAAATACGATGCGGGCTTCGAGCCCATCCGCGCCGCCCGTTGGGAAAAGCTGAAACAACTCGGCCTCATCGATAAGCAATGGGCGCTCACCCCGCAATCCGATGAATGGAGCGACGTGAAAGACAAGGCGTTCGAAATCCGCTGCATGGAAGTTTACGCCGCCATGGTCGATAACATGGATCAAGGCATCGGCCGCGTCATCGCCGAACTCAAGCGCCAGGGCATCTACGACAACACACTCATCTTCTTCCTTCAAGACAACGGTGGTTGCGCCGAACTCATGGGCCGTGGCGCGAAACCCATCGTCCCGCAACGCGCCGATAAACCTTCTCTCCCGCCCATGGCCGCCACCGATCTGCAGCCCGACATGATCCCCAAGCAAACCCGCGATGGCTATCCCATGCGTCAAGGCTACGGCGTCATGCCCGGCGGCGCAGACACCTACATCGGCTACGGTCGCGGCTGGGCGAACGTGAGCAATACCCCCTTCCGCGAATACAAACACTGGCAACACGAAGGCGGCATCAGCACCCCGCTGATCGCGCATTGGCCCCGAGGCATCACGCGCGCACATGCAAACCAACTCGTCACCTCCCCCGCCCACCTCATCGACATCATGGCCACCTGTGTGGATCTCGCCGGTGCCAAGTATCCCGCAGATTTCAAAGAACAGAAGATTACCCCTCTTGAAGGCATCAGCCTTTCGCCGAGCTTCAGCGGCAAACCACTCGCCCGTACACAACCCATCTACTTCGAGCACGAAGGCAATCGCGCCGTGCGTGATGGCCAATGGAAACTCGTCGCCAAAGGCCCCGCTGGCGATTGGGAACTCTATGACATGACCGCCGACCGCACCGAAACGAAAAACCTCATCACCCAAGAACCCGTCCGCGCCAAAACGATGATCCAGCATTGGGAAACCTGGGCCAAACGCGCCATGGTCCTCCCGTGGAACTCCGAACCCGCCTACGGCGAAAAAGCGGCCCAAGGGGCAGGCAAAAAGAAAAAGCAGAACTAACCATTTTCCATTATGTATCTTTTTCTGTCCTCCAATAGCATAGCAAATTTCTCCAGCGGCGGTAAATGTTATAAGCCGTCGGCGAAACCAGCTCGACGTAGCACCATGCCCCGTGCTGCCGGATTCCAGCCGGCAGTCCGCGACGTCCGTCGTAGCACAGCACCTAAATACACTACCTTGCTGCTAACACTCCTCTGGTTAGCCAGCGCTATAACCTTATTCGCCGCATCAAAGCCCGACATCGTCGTCTTCCTCACCGACGACCAAGGCCAGCTCGATCTCCAGCCCTACGGCGACAAAAACCTGCGCACGCCCAATATGCAAAAGCTCGCAGATGCGGGCATGCTCTTCACTCGCGCCTACGTCGCCTCTCCTAGTTGCGCTCCCAGCAGAGCCGCGTTGCTCACCGGCCTCATGCCCGCCCGTAACGGCTCCGAAGCGAACCACTCCAAGCCGCGCGCTGAGTTGAAGAAATGGCCCGCCTATTTCCAAGAGCTCGGCTACGAAGTCATCGCCTTCGGCAAGATCTCGCACTACAAGCACACCGTGGATTACGGTTTCGACTACTTCGCCCACGACACCTTTCACGATCACGCCTCCATCCCCGCTGCTGTTGAGTATCTGAAAAATCGTCCACGCGAAAACGCCAAGCCCCTCTGCCTCATGGTCGGCAGCAACTGGCCACACGTCCCCTGGCCCGATGACGCCTCCGCCTACGATCCCGCCAAGCTCCCCTTGCCCGCTGGCAGCATCGACACACCTGCTACTCGCGAATGGCGCGCCCGCTACGCCGCCGCCGTGACGAAAGCCGATGCCGACCTCGGCACCATCCGCACCGCCGTGAAAACTTATCTCAGCCAGGACGCCCTCTTTTTCTTCAGTGCCGATCACGGCGCGCAATGGCCCTTCGGCAAATGGAACTGCTACGAAGCCGGTGTCGCCGTCCCCCTCATCGTCGCGTGGCCGGACAAAATAAAGCCCGGCTCCCGCACCGACGCCATGGTAAGCTGGGTGGACTTCCTCCCCACCCTCGTCGAAGCCGCTGGCGGCAAGCCCGCAAAAGACCTCGATGGCCGCTCCTTCCTGAAAGTGCTGCAAGGCAAAGCAGGTTCACTCCGCGATAAAATCTTCACCACGCACACCGGCGATGGCCAATGGAACATCTACCCCATCCGCAGCGTGCGCACGGAAGACGGCTGGAAATACATCCGCAATATCCATCCCGAATACGCCTTCACCACCCACATCGACCTCGCCGCGAACCAGCTCAACACCGCCTACTTCCCCACTTGGGAAGAAGCCGCAAAAACGAATGCAAACGCCGCCGCCATCGTGAAACGCTATCACGCCCGCCCCGCCGAAGAACTCTACGACCTCAACAAAGACCCCAAAGAACAAGTAAACCTCGCCACCGATCCCAAACACGCCAAACGCCTCAAATCCTTGAGCACCGAACTCGATGCCTGGCTGAAATCCCAAGACGATAAATTCACCGTCGCTGGCAAACCACGTCCCCTGAGCGATCCCTCCACCTACGGCTCCAAAGCGCAGAGCGGCAAAGCCGCACCAAAAGACGGCGGCAAGCAGAAAGCCAAGAAACAGGAATGAAATTCTTTCTGTGAACGACGAAGCCCAAACGCCCGTGCTGCCGGATTCCAGCCGGCAGTCCAAACGCTTCCGTCGCAGCACGAAATCTCACAAATGTTCTCCCTCTCCTCTCAACGAGGAGAGGGCCGGGGTGAGGAGTGAGAATGCCAATCGTTAACCATATCGCAGGCAGCCCTAACACTCTCCCAAACCTTTACCTCCCCATCAGCTATCAGCTAATAACTAGCCATGCAACGGACGCATCTGTTTATCGCCTGCCTTTTGTTCCTGTTCGCCGCCAGTGCGGTGGCGCAACATCCGGACATAGGCCCCGCGCAGTGGGTTTATCTGGATAATGGTCAGGTGCGTCTCGGCGTGAAGAAATCCTCAGGTGCCGGCATCGCCCATCTTTCCCTCAGCGGCTCCGACCGCAATCTTCTCAACCACTTCGATCATGGCCGTCTCGTGCAGCAGTCCTACTACGGCAAGGAAGACGGGACCCTCTGGGCTGGCAAACCGTGGCGCTGGAACCCCGTGCAAGGCGGCGATTACAAGCACGGTGCCGCCAAGGTGCTGGAAATCAAATCAACCAAGACCACGCTCTACGCCAAGTCCATGGGGCGGCACTGGTCCGGCTGCGTGGATCTCCCGGAAGTGACGTTCGAGCAATGGATCACCCTCACCGGCAAGGTCGCCCACGTGCGCTACAAGATGACCTACACCGGCACGAACTCGCATCCCAAGGTCCACCAGGAAGTCCCCGCTGTCTTCATCGAACCGGACCTCCCCACCTTGGTCACTTACACCGGAGAAAAACCTTGGACTGGCGATGCACTGCACACCTCCCAACCCGGCTGGCCCAACGAGAATCGCCGCATCACGGAAAACTGGGCGGCCTATGTGGACAAGGACAACTTCGGCGTCGGTGCCTACGTGCCCATCGCCTCCAAGATCACCTGCTACCGCTACAATGCGGGCGGCAAAACCCAGCACGGCGCGTGCTCCTACTTCGCCCCCATCATTGATCTGGCCATCACCCCCGGCACCGTCTTCGAATACGACCTCTACCTGACTCTCGGCAAACCCGACGAGATGCGCGAGACGTTCAAAAAACTCCGCACCCAATCGAAAAAGTAACCGCAATCTTCGCAACGACTTGGCCGATCAAGGATTGAGTCAATTTACCCTCAATCACTTTTTGCGCCTTTTGTGCTTCTTTGCGGCTATTCCTACTTCCCCTTCTTCTCCCCCAGATTCAGCGGCGGCCGTGCCTCCTTCGCATATTTTTCATACCGCGCCCGCAATTCCTTCACCTTCGCCGGATTCTCCGCCGCCAAGTTCTTCTTCTCCCCGATATCTTGCGGGATGTTGAACAGCTCCACCTGCTCCTCGACCGGTTGCCCCACCTTCTTTTTCTTGCCCGCTTTCCCGTCACCTTCTTCCTGCTCGAGTCCCGGTGAACTCCCGTTCAGCACCAGCTTCCAATCGCCCACGCGGATGGCTCCTCGCTTCGGCTCCGCATTAAATAAAATCTCCGCATGCGGCGATGGCTTCCCTTGAGTCAACGCAGGCCACAGATCCAATCCATCCAGCGCGAGCTTCTGTTTGTCCTTCTCCAATGACGCACCGCCCAGCTTCAACAAAGTCGGATACCAATCCACCATGTGCAGCGCCGTGTTCAGCCGCGCACCCGCCTTGATCTTCCCATCCCAAGTTGCAAATGCCGCCGCCCTCACACCGCCTTCATACAACGTGTGCTTGCCCGCGCGTAGCGGCCCATTATCCGTGACCTTGCCGGGAGAGAATCCACCGTTATCACTCGAGAAGATGAAAATCGTGTTCTTGCGAAAACCCTTGTTCTCCACCGCTCCGACGATCTGCCCCACCGCCTCATCCAGTGCCGCTAGCATTCCTGCCAGCGTCTTTCGCTGCCCGGTCAACTTTGTATAAGGCTCCGTGTATTTCTCCGGCACCTGCAGCGGTGTGTGCACCGCATTGAACGGCACGTAGAGAAAGAACGGTTTCTCTTTGCTCTGCTCGTTCACAAATTTCACCGCCTCCTTCGCGATCAAATGCGTCGAGTAACCTTCCTCCTTCACCTTCTCCCCATTTCGATACCAATCGAGCTGATCATCACGCTCATGCGTGTTGTAATCGATCGCTCCGAACAGATGCCCATACGCGTGATCAAACCCGCGTGCGTTCGGCCAATACGCCTTGTCGAAACTGCCCAGATGCCACTTGCCAGTGATAGCTGTCCTGTAACCCGCTTCGCGCAAAGCCTGCGGCAAGGTGCGCTCCTCCAATGGCAAACCATACGTGGCCCAAGGCCGGATCACGCCCACCTGCAAACCTGTGCGGATCGGATACCGCCCCGTCATCAAAGCCGCCCGCGTTGGTGAACAAACTGGCTGCACATAAAACGTCTCCATTACTGTTCCCGCCGCCGCCAGCTTGTCCAGGTTCGGCGTCTTGATCTCCTTCCCGCCGCTGAACCCGCAATCCATGTAGCCCAGATCATCCGCCACGATGAAAACGATGTTCGGCTTCTCCGCCGCCTGCAAAACACCGCTCAAGAACGTCGCCAACAACAATGCCAGAGATGTCATCTTCATATGAATTCAATTCACTCGGTTAACCACTCAGACGAAAAATTTTGCTCACCGGTTACGAATCCAGATTACGCCCAGCCCGGCATCATTCGCCAGGTTCGTGAACTCGTTCATGTATTTATCCCCATCACTCGGCTCTCACCATGGACTCCGCCTCATCACCCTGCCGTTTCATCCACTCGCGCAATTCCGTCTTCAATCTGCCCACGCGCTTCGAGTGTCCCCGGTGATCGATCAGGTTGGTCAGCTCAAAAGGGTCGGACTTCGTATCATAGAGTTCCCAGCGCGGGTGCTGCTCGATCAGGTTCACCAATCTCGCCGCTTCCGCATCATCTTTTGCCTTGGTAGTCCAGGAAGAATAGACATCTCCATGACTGTCCGGGATACCCATCACTCTCGTGAAGTGCGTTGTCCATTTGCGTTCAGGATTCAAGTTCAGCACCAGTTTGAACCGTTCATCGCGCACCGCCCGTTGCGGGCACATGTTCATCTCTCCATCACCGGTATGGCTTGCAAAGATCAAATCGCGGAACTTTCTCTCATGTCCCAGCAGGACACTTTTGAAACTCTGGCCATCGATGCCTTTCAACCCGCTGCCACCCGCCAGATCGTTAAATGTCGGCAGCACATCCACCAAAGAGATGAGCGCACTGTTATGCGTCCCCGCTTTGATGTATCCCGGCCAGCGGGCGATGAACGGCACACGCAATCCGGTATCATACACCGTCCATTTGCAGTGCGGCCACTCCGGCCCCTGATCGCTCGTGAAAAGGAACAGCGTGTTCTCCTCGAAGCCATGTTTTTTCAAGGAGCCCAGCACCTCGCCCACCCGGTGATCCATGGTCGTGATGTCCTGATAATAGTTCGCCAGGGCCGTGCGAGTCTTGGGCGTATCAACCATGATCGGCAGCACCGGCAGCCTGGCTGGATCATAAATCCTGTTCTTCTCCCAGATCACATGAGGATTGTTATCCGCCAGTATCAGGCACAGCGGCTGAGCCGGTCTCTCTTTCGCGTGTTGCTCGAGGAAAGAATCCACCGCTTTCGCATCCAGGCCTTCCGCGCGATAGCGGCGCAGAACTTCCGGATTCACCGGCAAGGTCGCCTTCAATAACTCGAACGGATAGACCGATTGCGGCTTCACGTGGCTTTTGTTCGCCAGCACCACACGATAACCCAAGTCTCCCAACTCATGCGGCATAGACCTTACGCCCGCACGGGAACCCGTATGATTTCCCATTAACCCGTTCCGTGAAGGATAGAGGCCGGTATATAGCGCCGCCCGTGAAGGCGCACACGTAGGTGACGCTGCAAAAACACGCTGAAATCTCACCCCCTCGGCCGCAAGCCGGTCCAGGTTCGGCGTGCGGACCGTTTTGTTTCCGTAGCAGCCGACAAAATCCACACCCAAATCGTCTGCCAGATAGAGCACGATATGCGGTCTTTCAGGCGCAGCCATGCTGGCATGAACGAGTAGGAACAAAATCCCGGTCACCAACGGAAAGCAACGCCAGCGCAAGTGCAACGCAGCCATAGGGAACATGACACCACCATAGACCAATGCCGTCGGTTGGCAATGCCCGCAATCCGCCTGCCCCTTGCTGAAACACACCCTCACACCACCTGGAACAAACGGGCGCCACCGCCTACTTCGGCTTCATCGCGGTCAAATCCAGCGTATCTCCCAAATCCTTCTGTAAGGCCTGCAACTGCGCGAATAACTCCTTCACCTTCCCCGCCTGTTTCACATCCCCCGCCAAATCCGTCATCTCAAACGGATCTTTCTTCAGATTATAGAGCCGCAACTTATTCGCCTTGGGATACACGATCAGTTTGAAATCTCGCGCTGTCACCGAGCGTTGCAATTCCAGATACGCACCATAGATCTGCTGATAGGGCGAGAGCTTCGCATCACCGTGGATCAGCGGCAGCAGGCTATTGAAGTAAACATGCTCCGGCGCTTCCGCTCCCGCCAGCGCGAGTGAGGTCGCCATCGCATCCTGCAAATAGATCGGCGCTTCGATGCGGCGTCCCTTCGTCACCCCCGGTCCCGCCACAATGAACGGCACGCGCACGCTGTGATCATACATGTTCTGTTTGCCCAAGAGGCCGTGATGTCCCACCGCGAGTCCATGATCCGCCGTGAAAAATATCCACGTATTCTCTTCCTGCCCGGTCTTCTTCAATTCATCGAGAATGCGACCGATCTGCTGGTCCAGATGCGTGATGAGCGCGTAGTACTCCCGCCGATGCGTCTTCACCGCGAACTCCGTGCGTGGAAAAGGACCAAGCTTTTCATCGCGCAAATCAGAACCGCAACCGATGGCCTCCTTGAACGGATACTCCGCGAGATAATTCGTGGGCGTTTGGATGCGTGTGAGTGGATAGCGGTCCAGAAACTCTTTCGGTGCCTGACGCGGATCGTGCGGCGCGTTGAACGCAATATACATGAAGAACGGCTGCGGCTGTTGCTTCGCACGTTGCAGATAGTCGATCGCATCATCCGCCGTCACTTCGCTCCAATGCTTGCCGCCCTGCCAGAAGCCGCCGAGATTTGTGTCCGTTGAACTCCACGGATCAGGCTTTCCTTCCAGCGGACGGTTATACGCCTCCGGCGTGTCCTTCGGCATTCCGGCACGCACATGGTTCGCCACATGAAACGCTTTCTCTGCATTCGCCTTGATGTGCCACTTGCCGCTGAAGTAAGTCACGTAACCTGCCTTCGCCATGAGCTGCGGCCAAAGCACACCCGCTTCACGTTCCTTGTCCGTCTGGTCATAGACCTTGTTCGCGCTCCAGACAGAACGTCCCGTGATAAGCATCGTGCGGCTCGCCACACAAACAGCGCCACTCCATGAACCCATATTACTGGCCCGCGTGAACGTCGTGCCGCGCTTCACCAGCTTGTCGAGATTCGGCGTATCGATGTCTGTATGGCCAAAAGCACGGATGGCTTCATACGTGTAATCATCCGCGAACAGGAAAAGGATATTCGGCTTCTTATCCGCCGCTTGAGCGGAAGAAATGGCGCCCATCAAGACAGCAAAGCAAAGCAGCAGACGCACCAATGCGATGTGGAACATGTATGGAGTCTAACAAAGACTCCGGGCGGATAAAAGGAAATGGTGAAACCTCTCCTCATCACCCGGCGTCTGTGCTATCGTCCTTGGCGAACCCGGAAACTTATGAAGCATTGGCTCATCGCATGTCTGCTGGCACTGGCGGCTACCTCTACCGAGGCGGCTCAGAAACCGAACATCGTCCTCATCTATGCCGATGACCTCGGCTATGGCGATGTGAGCGCGAACGGCTCTACAACCATCAAGACGCCGAACATGGACCGCCTCGCGAAGGACGGCCTGCGCTTCACCGCCGGTTATGCGACCTCCGCCACGTGCACGCCTTCACGCTATTCCATGATGACCGGCGAATACGCCTGGCGACAGAAAGGCACCGGCATCTTGCCCGGTGACGCCGCACTCATCATCAAGCCCGGTCGCACCACCCTGCCTTCCATTTTGCAAAAGGCCGGCTATCAAACCGGTGCTGTCGGCAAATGGCACTTGGGTCTCGGTGATAAAGAGATCGATTGGAACGCGGACATCAAGCCCGGCCCCGTGGAAGTCGGTTTCAATTATTCTTACATCATGGCGGCAACGGCAGATCGCGTGCCTTGTGTCTATGTGGAGAATCATCGCGTGGTCGGCTTGGACCCGAAAGATCCGATCTCGGTGAACTACACCAAGAACTTTCCCGGTGAACCCACGGGTAAAGAGAATCCTGAACTGCTCACCAAGCAGAAGCCCAGTCACGGTCACGACATGAGCATTGTGAACGGCATCAGCCGCATCGGTTTCATGAAGGGCGGCAAGGCGGCGCTTTGGAAAGATGAGGACATGGCAGATACGTTCACGGGCAAGGCCGTGCAGTTCATCGAGAAAAACAAGTCGCAACCGTTCTTCCTCTACTTCGGTCTGCACGATCCGCATGTGCCGCGCGTGCCGCATCCGCGTTTCGTCGGCAAGAGTGGCATGGGCCCGCGTGGTGATGCCATCATCCAGGCAGACTGGTGCGTGGGTGAAGTCTTGAATGCCTTGGAGAAATTGAAACTCGCAGAGAACACCATCGTCATCTTCAGCAGCGATAACGGCCCGGTGATCGATGACGGTTATCAAGACGACGCTGTGAAATTGCTTGGCGAGCACAAACCATGGGGACCGTATCGCGGCAACAAATACAGCAAGTTCGAGGCTGGCACCCGTGTGCCATTCATCGTTCGCTGGACCGGCAAGATCAAACCCGGCGTGAGCGATGCGATGGTTTCACAGGTCGACTTCCTCGCAAGCTTCGCCGCGCTGACCGGACAACCGCTCGCTGAAGCGGATGCGCCGGACAGCTTGAACATGCTGCCCGCGTTGCTCGGCGAATCAAAGCAAGGTCGCGATTTCATGCTGGAGCACGCGAATGGTGTGGCCTTGCGTCAGGGCAACTGGAAGTTCATCGAACCGAGCAAGGGCCCGAAGGTGAACAAGAACACGAATGCGGAAACGGGCAACGACGAATTACCGCAACTCTATGACCTGAGCAAGGACGTGAATGAGCGCAAGAACGTGGCCGCCGAGCATCCAGAGAAAGTGCAGGAGATGCAAGCGGCGCTGAACAAGTTCAAGCAGGCAGGACGGACACGGCCTTAATAAGTATTACCACCATGAGAGCATTTATCCTCACCGTCTGGATTCTCGGATTGAGCGCCAGCCTCGGCTTCGGCGCAGACAAGAAACCGAACATCATCTTCATCCTCTCAGACGATCTCGCGCAGGGGGATGTCGGAGCCTATGGTCAGAGGAAGATAAAGACGCCGAACCTCGATCGCATGGCGGCAGAAGGCACGCGTTACACGCAGGCTTACAGCGGCACCACCGTCTGCGCACCTTCCCGCACTTCTTTGATGACCGGCTTGCATATGGGACACAGCCCCGTGCGGGCGAACTTCGAGGCACAACCGGAAGGCCAGTTCCCCTTGCCTGCCGGCACACTCACCGTCGCGAAGGTGTTGAAGGACGCCGGTTACGCCACCGCCTGCATGGGCAAGTGGGGCATGGGCATGTTTGATACCACGGGCAGTCCGTTGAAAAACGGCATCGACCATTTCTTCGGCTACAACTGCCAGCGTCATGCCCACAGCTATTTCCCGACGTATCTGTATAACGATGACAAACGCATCGAACTGCCGGGCAATGATGGCAAGGGCGTAGGCAAGACCTACGCGCAGGAACTCATCGCGCAGGAAACCATCAACTGGGTGAAGCAGCAGAAGGATAAACCGTTCTTCCTATTTTACGCCATCACCCTGCCGCATGGCCGTTTCGAGATTGATGATCAGGGCATCTACGCGAAGGAGCCTTGGACCGAGCAGCAAAAGAACTACGCCGCGATGGTCACACGTTTGGATAGTGATGTGGGCCGTCTCTTCAATGTGCTGAAAGAATTGAAGATCGATGACAACACGATCGTCTTCTTCGCGGGCGACAATGGCTCCTCATTCGATCCGAAGTCAGAGATAGGGAAGGCGTTCGATCAGACGATGGGCGGCAAGTTGCGCGGGTTCAAGCGCAGTATGTATGAGGGAGGCTTGCGTCAGGCCGCACTTGTGCGCTGGCCGGGCAAAATCCCCGCTGGCCGTGTGAGTGATGAGCCTTGGGCTTTCTGGGATTTCCTGCCCACGGCGGCGGAACTGGCCGGAACCAAGTTACCTGCTGGCGCGAAAACAGACGGACTCTCCTTGGTGTCCTTCCTCAAAGGCGGTGCCGCACCAAAGCGTGAATATTTTTATTGGGAGTTGCACGAAACGAAGTCCATCCAAGCCATCCGCTTTGGCGATTGGAAGGCAGTGCGGAACGGACCATCAGCAGCGATCGAGTTGTATGATTTGAAAATCGATGTGGCGGAATCGAAAAATCTCGCAGCGGAAAATCCCAAGGTAGCAGCGAAAGCGGAAGCCTTGATGAAAGAAGCACGGGTGGATGATCCGAACTGGCCGATGGCGGAGAAGCGGGATCAGAAGAACCGCAAGGGGAAAGTCACAGAGTAAGGGCAATCGCGCCGGACCGGAGGTCGTCGCTCCGCCTACGCTTCGTGCAATGACGATAGCTCTTGGTGTATCGCAGGCATTCCCATCCTTGGTGTTTTGGGACACTGTATGGGCATGACCCCGTTGTTTAAGAAAGCGCTCGCCTGTTTCTGTCTCATACTGATCGCGTTCACTGGCTTCAGTGCGGATACGCGGCCGAACATCATCATCATCGTCGCGGATGATCTTGGATATTCGGATATCGGCTGCTACGGCGGTGAAATCCGCACGCCCAATCTCGATTCACTCGCGCAGAACGGATTACGTTTCACCCAGTTCTACAACGCCGCCCGTTGCTGCCCTACGCGCGCTTCCCTGCTCACTGGGCAATACGCGCACAAGGTCGGCTTAGCGCGGAATGGCAACAGTCTTACACGCAATGGCGCAACCATTGCGGAACTGCTGAAGGCAAACGGCTACCAGACCGCGCTCTCGGGCAAGTGGCATCTGTCCTTCACACCTGTGCTGCCGGAGAAACACCAGATGTGGCTGGATCATCGCTTTGATCCGCAGCAGACTTTTGCACCGCTAGATTCGTATCCTGTGAACCGCGGCTTTGACCGCCACTACGGCATCGTCTGGGGAGTCATCAATTACTTCGATCCCTTCTCGCTCGTGGACGGCACGAATGCGGTGAAGGAAGTGCCGAAGAATTTCCATCTCACCGATGCCATTACCGATCATGCGGTGAACTATGTGAAGGACTTCGCAAAGGCGGACAAACCCTTCTTCCTCTACCTCGCCCACTGCGCCCCGCACTGGCCGCTGCACGCCTTGCCGGAAGACATCGCGAAGTATCGTGACACTTACAAAGACGGCTGGCATGAACTGAGGAAGAAGCGCTTTGAACGGCAGAAGCAGCTTGGTATAATTGATGAGAAGAACACGACGCTGCCTCCCGTGCATGGCAATGGCAAAGACTGGGACGCCCTCACGAGCGAGGAGAAAGAATATCAATCCACCAAGATGGCCGTGCATGCTGCCATGATCGATCGCCTCGACCAAGGCGTGGGCAAACTGCTCACCACGCTACGTGAGACGGAGCAGCTCGATAACACCGTCATTTTCTTCTTCGCAGACAACGGTGCATCGCCCGAAATCCCCAACGTTCCCGGCTACGATCGCAATGCCTTCACCCGCTCTGGCGAGAAGATTCGCTATGAGCCAGATGGTATTCCCATCACCGAGCTCGGCAGTGAAAAGAGCTACACCGGCATCGGCTCGTATTGGGCGAATGCGGCGAATACGCCGTTCCGTTTCTGGAAAAAGGAATCATACGAGGGCGGTGCGCACACGCCTATGATCGTGCAGTGGCCGAAAGGTTTGAAGACCAAGTCCGGCAGCATCACCGCCCAAGCCGGTCACGTCATCGACCTCTTGCCCACCTGTCTCGACCTCGCGAAAGCCAATTACCCTGCGGAATACAACGGAAACAAGCTGACGCCGTTGGATGGCCTCAGCCTGCTGCCCGTGATTCAAGGCAAGGAGCGCAAGCCGCATGACACCATTTTCTTCGAGCATGAGAATGGTCGCGCTGTGCGCATGGGGGATTGGAAACTGGTGGCTCACTCGCGTCCGCAGAGTGGATGGGAGCTGTATAACATAGCCAAAGACCGCACGGAGACGGATAACCTCGCCACAAAAAATCCCGAGGAGTTCAACCGCTTGAAGGCACGATATGATGAATGGTTCAGCGCGGTGGCAGCCCCAGCTTTACCTCAGGGACAAAAAGGCAAGAAAGCGTCCAAATAAGAAGCGTGGTCGAAACATCATGCGCCCCGTGCTGCTGGTATCTTGCAAGCAGGGTTGAGCGGGTGCGACGAATCTCATTCCTTTCAGTGTTTTCACACCTCGGCCTGGCGGACTACTGATGGCGGGAGACCATCAATAACCACCGCTTACCAGTCACAGCCCCTTTACTGCCGGCAAGATGCCGACAGCACGTTGCTTTGCGGTTGCAGTTCTGGCCCTATCGGCTAACACGTTCCCATGCGTCTCCCTGTTTTCACGGGCCTGTGTCTGCTTGCGGTCATTGGCAGCAGTTCCCTTTATGCCCAAGGCAGCAAGGCGGATTACGAACGCGCCGCAAATCTCCGTCGTTTCACCGAAGGCAAGGTGCTCAACGCCAAAGTGGAACCGCACTGGCTCAGCAATGGCGAGGATTTCTGGTATCGTCGCGAACTCGCGGGCAACGGTTGGGAATTCATCATCGTGACGGCCAGCTCGGGCTCACGTGAAAAAGCATTTGATCACACCAAACTCACTGAAGCTTTTATCAAAGTGGGCATCAAAGACCTGAAAGCAGATCGTCTGCCGATAGATAGCATTGCGCCCACAGATCAAAACACCTCGGAACTACTGGTGCGGAACAAGTGGTGGCAGTTCAACAAAGCGAGCAATGAATTGAAGCCGTTGGACAAGGCTCCGCCTAAACTGGCCGCGCGTGCGGGAAGTCGCGAGAAGTCACGCAATGGCGGCAGCAGGACCAGCATCTCCTTTGTCAATCGCTCCGGTGGTGAGGTCGAGCTGTTCTGGCTGGATACGGAAGGTGAGCGTAAAAGCTACGGCAAGCTCGCCGCCAATGCGAAGCGCGATATGAGCACGTTCTCCGGTCACCTCTGGCTGGCTCAGAACAATGACGGCAAATCGCTCGGCCAGTTTGAAGCTACTCTGGAAAAAGGCATCGCCGAGATCACCGCCACACCGCCTGCTGAAGAAAGACCGACACGCAATACACCGCTCGGAGAATCACCGGACGGAAAGTGGATCGCTTTCATCAAAAACGACAACGTCTGGTTGCGCGAAAAGAACACGGGTGCTGAATCTGTTTTGAGCACGGATGGCACAGGGGAAGACCGCTACGATGGCAGCCTGCATTGGTCACCGGATTCACAAAAACTCATCGCCATACGCACGAAGCAAGGTGGCAAGCGCAAGGTCTACATCGTGGAGTCCTCGCCAAAGGACCAGCTTCAGCCGAAGCTGATCGATTACGATTATCTGAAGCCCGGCGACCCGATTCCGCTCTCCAAACCGAAGCTGTTCCATCTCGCGACCAAGAAGCAAATCACTGTCAGCGACGAGCTTTTCCCGAATCCATGGAGCGTGACGCAGATGGCGTGGACATCCGATTCACGCGAATTCAGCTTTCTCTACAATCAACGCGGGCATCAGGCGTTACGGTTGCTGGGCATCGATGCCGAGAACGGCACAGTGCGCACAATCATCAATGAAGAGAGCAAGACGTTCATCGACTACTCAGGGAAACTTTTCCTGCATCGCGTGAAGGATACAGGTGAGCTCATTTGGATGTCTGAACGTGATGGCTGGAATCATCTCTACCTGTATGACAGCAAGACGGGCACAGTGAAAAAGCAGATCACACACGGTGAATGGGTGGTGCGGGGCGTGGACAAGGTGGATGATGCGAAGAGGGAGATACAGTTCCGGGCCGGTGGTTTCAAGAAAGAGGAAGACCCCTATCACATCCATCATTTCAGCGTGAGTTTCGATGGCACCAATTTGCGCAAGCTGACGGATGGCGATGGCATGCATGAGATCACTTCTTCCCCCAACGGCAGCTATCTGTTGGATGCTTGGTCACGCGTGGATCAACCGCCTGTCACCACACTGCGCCGAGCTAACGGTGAGTTGGCGAGTGCGGTGGAAACTGCCGATTGGCAATCGCTCCTCGCCACTGGCTGGAAAGTGCCGGAGCGATTCGTCGCGAAAGGCCGCGATGGTGAGACGGATATCTACGGCGTCATCTTACGTCCGACGAATTTCGATCCCGCCAAGAAGTATCCGGTCATCGAGAACATCTATGCTGGACCGCATGGTGCGTTTGTGCCGAAAGAGTTTCGTTCTTATTACGGCATGCAAGAAATTGCCGAGCTCGGTTTCATCGTCGTTCAGATCGATGGGATGGGGACGAATTTCCGTTCGCGCAAATTTCACGATGTCTGCTGGCAGAATCTGGGCGACTCCGGCTTCCCCGATCGCATCCTCTGGATCAAAGCGGCAGCGGCGAAGTATCCTTACATGGATACCTCACGCGTGGGCATCTACGGTGGTTCTGCTGGCGGCCAGAGCTCTACGCGAGCGCTTTTGGCACATGGAGACTTCTACAAAGTCGCGGTCTCTGACTGCGGTTGCCATGACAATCGCATGGATAAAATCTGGTGGAACGAGCAATGGATGGGCTGGCCCGTAGGACCGCACTACGCCGAGCAATCCAATGTGACGCAGGCGCACAAACTGCAAGGCAAGCTCATGCTCGTGGTGGGTGAACTGGACAAAAATGTAGACCCCGCCAGCACGATGCAGGTGGCGAATGCCTTGCAAAAGGCGGACAAGGATTTCGACCTGCTCATCATCACAGGTGGTGGGCACGGCAGTGCGGAAACACCCTATGGCCGTCGGCGGCGGCAGGATTACTTTGTGAGACATCTTCTAAACCGAGAGCCTCGCTGGGAAGCGAAGTGATAGATTTCCATATTTCCTAAGGGTTTGCCTTAATAAAACTACGTAAATCTCCTGATTCACGCCGTTCCGCTTTGGCTGTGATTGACCCCTTATCCCGACCAATCCAAATTTGCTGTCATTCAATCCCTCAGGATTATGACCAGAATATATAAGTTCCTGGTGTTGACGATATTGTTGAGCGCTTCGCTTGCTCAGGGAGCCACGAAACCGAACGTCATCATCATCTTGGCCGATGATCTCGGGTGGGGCGACTTGTCCTGCTATGGCGCGAAGGACATCAAGACCCCGCACATCGACAAGCTCGCTGCTGAAGGTGTGAAGTTCGATTCTTTCCGGGCAAACTCCTGCGTGTGCTCACCTACCCGTGCGTCGTTGCTCACGGGGCGGTATCCAGATCGCGTGGGAGTGCCAGGAGTCATCCGCACACATGGCAATAATTCTTGGGGACATCTGACCCCGGCAGGCCAGATGTTGCCGCAAGTACTGCGTAATCACGGCTATCACTCCACGCATATCGGCAAATGGCATTTGGGGTTGGAAACGCCGAACCTGCCGTGGGAACGCGGTTTCGAGTATTTCCATGGTTTCCTCGGTGACATGATGGATGATTACTACACGCATCTGCGCCACGGCGAGAATTACATGAGAGTGAACAAGGACATCACCAATCCTACCGGCCACGCCACCGACCTTTTCTCCAACTGGGCATCCGACTACATCAAGGATCCTCGCCGCAATGAAAAGCCGTTCTTCCTTTATCTCGCCTACAACGCACCACACTCACCGGTGCAACCGCCTGATGACTGGCTTAAGAAAGTCAAAGAGCGTGAAAAAGGCATCGATGAAAAACGGGCCAAACTCGTGGCGCTGATCGAGCACATGGATGCCGGCATCGGCCAAGTGCTGGCGGCTTTGGAGACAGCCGGCAAGAAAGAGAACACACTCGTTTTCTTCACTTCAGACAATGGCGGTGACCTGCCGCATGGTGCATCGAACGGACCTTGGCGCGATGGCAAGCAGAGCATGTATGAAGGCGGATTGCGAGTGCCATTCATCGCCATGTGGCCGGGCAAGATCAAGGCGGGCACGACGAACGATCTGGAAGCGATGACGATGGATCTGTTCCCGACGATCGTAGAGGCAGCAGGAGGTGTGAAGCAGCCGCGCGTGGATGGTTTGAGCATCTTGCCGACGTTGCTGGGACAGAAGCAGGAGTTCAGCCGGGAACTGTATTTCATCCGGCGCGAAGGCGGCTTGAACTACGGAGGCAAGGTGATCAATGCGGTCATCCGCGGGGAATGGAAGCTGGTGCAGAACAGTCCGTTCGCGCCGATGGAGCTGTACCGCATCTCCGAAGATCCGCAGGAGAAGCACAACCTGGCGGACAAGGAGCGGCGCATCTTCAACGAACTGGCCGTGAGCCTGCAGAAGAATCTGCAGGAGGGCGGCCGGGTGCCGTGGCAGAAGCCGATGCCGTAAAAAAGTGTGATCTCAATGGCGCGTTCTGGTTTCAAACAATATGCGCAGCCCCTTGAACAAGCTGTAGAGTGCCCACGCATGGATCAGCAGGCTGATGGCCTGAGGTGAACGCAAGGAGAACAGAAAATCCATCGCGTAGAAGGCAACGCCGATGGCGTATGGGAGAAACTTCCGGTGCCAGCCTGCTACACCGAAACCGAACATGGCGAGGATGAGCAGTATGTTGGTGGCCAGGCCGATCCAATGACCGTTCGCGCCCCATGATGTCGCAGAATAACTGATCATGGTGGAGGTCTCCAAACCCAAGGCGAATTGCCACTGGCCTTTGAAGATGGAGATGAGGAGATTGATCATCGTGAGAGCGCCGATCCAGAAGAACCAACTGGATGAACCGCGAAGTTGCCGGTCGATGATCGCTTGCTCCATCTCTTCGGTCAAAGGATCTAGTTTCTCTTTCTGAAATCCGCCGTCGGTGACCTCTTGAGGAGATAGCGCGGTGTCCAAGGTCATCAATTCAGGATAATCCGCAGCAGTTCCCCAATGTTCCTGATCACTTCGTTTAACATAGCTGGCACCGGTCAGTTTGCCGCTTTTCACCAAGGCGAGCATTTCCGCCAAAGTCAGGGACGCATTTTCCACTTCGGGAATTCCTTCGATTTGATACGTATGGTGATTTCTCCCGGCCATGTTGAAATGGATTTAACTTGGAAAAACGTTTCCTGAAAAGACGTGACTTTCATCAAAATCGGCGCAAACCAATCCCATGATACTCCGGCCCGTAATATTGCTTTTGGTTTGGCTCACGGTGAGCTTTCAGCATGTGCAAGCAGCCGAGTCTTTGCCGGAGACAAGGGATGTCTCGCCAGATTTGGTGACACCAAAAATGGTTTCTGGAAAACCAACCCCGGGAAAACGAGTGAAGCAAACGGCTGCATCTTATCAAGCTACAGAAGCCTATCATGCACTCTACCTCCCTACGGATTGGCAGGCGGGTAAGAAGTATCCGGTGATCTGCGAGTATGCAGGAAATGGAAACTACACGAACAAATTCGGGGATCACTCCGCAGGCACGGTGGAAGGAAGCAATCTGGGTTACGGCATATCTGGCGGGAAAGGATTTATCTGGGTCTGTCTGCCTTATGTCGGCATGAAGGACGGAAAGTTAAGCAACATCACGCAGTGGTGGGGCGATGTGACGGAGACAAAGAAATATTGCATCGAAGCGGTCCGAGAGGTTTGTACGAAGTATGGTGGAGATACGAACAAGGTATTCATCGCAGGATTTTCACGCGGAGCCATCGCGTGTAATTACATCGGGCTGCACGATGACGACATCTCAAAGCTGTGGTGCGGCTTCATCGCCCACAGTCATTATGATGGAGTGCGCAAATGGGGTTATGCGGACTCGGATCGTGATGCGGCATTGGTGCGGTTGAAGCGATTGAATGGGCGGCCGCAGTTTATCAGCCATGAGGGCGGCACGGCGGAGACGAAGAAGTATTTGGAAGAAACAGACGTGAAAGGTGATTTCACCTTTGTGGATTTTCCATATCGGAACCACACGGATGAATGGGTATTAAGGCCGATCAAAGAGCGGGAGATTTTGCGGAGATGGATGGCCGAGGTGTTGAAAAAGAAGCCAGCTCCCTAAAAGGCGGGGATTTCAAATTCTGACAGGGTGGTTGACGCTGTCGCATCACCAAAGGCAAACTTGTGCCCATCCATGAACACGACGCGACGTGAATTTCTCGGGGCTTTGACTCTGGCGGGATTGGGTGTCAGTTCCGCTTTGGCACAGAACACTCCTGCACCGACGTCTGCTAGGCCGCCGCAACCACCACCGGTGCATTCACCTCAAGTCCATGAAGATCGCACGATCACATTCCGGTATCGCTCGGCTACTGCGAAAAAGGTGGAAGTGAACGGTGATTGGGGCGGTGGTAACAAAGCGATGACCAAAGGCGATGAGAATGTGTGGAGCGTCACGCTCGGGCCGTTGGAGCCGGAGATTTATACTTACGGACTGGTGGTGGATGGCTTGCGTGTCATCGATCCAGCCAATCCGCTCTCCAAGCCGGGACGGGCGGTAAACACAAGCATCTTGGACATTCCCAGCAAGCCGCCACTTATCCATGACTGGCAGGAAGTTCCGCATGGTATCGTACATACGCATGATTACGTATCGAAGGCGACGGGTTCATTGCGCCGCGTGCAGGTCTATACGCCGCCGGGTTATGGCACCACGAAAAAGAAAGTGAATTATCCGGTGCTGTATCTCCTGCACGGGTCCGGCGATAATGAGGCGACTTGGACAGCATTGGGCCGCGCCAACTGGATCGCGGACAACCTGCTCGCGCAGAAGAAGTGCGTGCCAATGGTGATCGTGATGACGAACGGCCACGCGATTGAGCGGCGTACAGATGCGGACCGCCTGCGCAATGTGGAGATGTATGAGAAGGAACTTTTGGAATCAGTGATTCCATTGGTGGAATCGAATTACACAGTGAAGAAAGATTCCGAGAACCGCAGCATCATCGGACTTTCAATGGGCGGGCAGCAATCTCTGGTGATCGGCGTGAAACATTCAGACAAGTTCGCTTGGGTAGGCGGAATGAGTTCGGCGGTGCGTGAACCGGATACGACGATCGGGCCGATCCTCAAGCAGAGCGGGAAGCTGAATAAGCAACTGAAGCTGCTGTGGTTTCAGTGCGGCATCGATGATTTCTTGCTGAATGATAATCGCAAGTTCGCCAGCATCCTGACGGAACGCGGCATCCGGCATGGATACAAAGAAACACCGGGCAATCATAGCTGGCCAGTGTGGCGGAAGTACTTGGCGGAGTATCTGCCGTTGGTTTTTAAGAACTAAAAATCTTGATCCCCTTTATGCATCGACTCACTCCTCATCTAGTTTTGCTTGAAGCAGAACCGACCGCATCTTGTTAAGGGGAGCACTAACATTTAACACGCTATTTACCATCGGAACACACATATTGCACGCCGCGCCTCTTCTCCCTCTCCTCTCAACGAGGAGAGGGCTGGGGTGAGGAGTGAGACGAAGCCAATCGTGTCTGCATGCCAAGAAACCCGACAGCAATTCCGAGATTACTCCGTAAAAATAAAACGGAGGCAGAAAAGAAGCTGTGGCGGATTTTGCGTGACCGTCGGTTTTCCTGTTACAAGTTTCGCCGCCAGCACAGGTTTGGGAAGTATTGGATTTTTACTGTTCAGAAGCCCGTTACAACTTGGAGCTGGATGGCTCTGGACACGGTTTTCCCGCCCGGCAAGCAGAGGATGCAGAGCGAGATGCCTACTTGAATGGTTGGAATATCCTGACGCGTCGTTTTTGGAACAATCAGTTGAAGGATATCGCTTGGATACGGGATATCATTTGGAATGACCCACAAACAAGAGCGGCACACCCGGAAAATCAAACACCAGAAAAGCGTATTCGACTTCCGAAACGAAAAACAGATTTATAAGCTTTATGATACGACTCACTCCTCACTCCAGCCCTCTCCTCGTTGAGAGGAGAGGGAGAACATTTGGTGCCTATCTCAGTATTTTTGCGCTATTGGTTGGCTCGGTAGTTCAAAGCTCAGCTGCCGAACATAAATATGATGTCATCGTATTTGGTGCCACGCCGGGTGGCGTCACGGCGGCTGTCGGAGCAGCACGGGAAGGTGCCACCGTCGCATTGGTGGAGCCGATGGATATTGTGGGTGGCGTGATGACGAGCGGGTTGAGTTTCAGTGACTCGAACCAGACGGATCGCCGCACGTTGTTGGGTTTGTTTGAGGAGACGCATCTACGCATTGAGGCCTATTACAAGGCGAAGGGTGTCACGCTCCCCTACTCTGTCGCGGAAAAGGATCAGAAGCATTGGACGTATGAACCGCATGTGGCGGCGAAGGTGTTCGATGACATGCTGGGTGAAGCGAAGGTGAAGGTGTTCCTCAATGAGCGGCTCACAACAGTGGCGAAGAGTGGCGCACGTATCCAGTCGTTCAATACGGAGTCGAACAAGTTCACGGCGAAGGTGTTCATCGATTGCACGTATGAAGGCGACCTGATGGCGAAGGCGGGCGTGGGTTATGCAGTGGGTCGCGAGGGGCGCAAGCAGTATGGAGAATCGTTAGCAGGAAAACAGTTTCCGAAGGTGGCAGTGAAGGCATCGCCGTTTGATGCGCAGGGCAAACTCTTGCCGCTGATGACGTCGAAGGATGCGGGCGATGTGGAAGCTGGTGACAAGGGCGTGATGACGTATAGCTATCGCCTCTGCATCACGACGAATGACGCGAACAAGACACCATTCCGCAAACCGGCGAACTACGATCCGGCCCGCTATGAGCTGGTGCGGCGATTTGTGACTGCCAATGCGCACAAGCGTCCGCTGTTCGATTTCTACAACCTGCCGGGTGGTAAGTGGGATGGGAATAACAGCATCGGCGGACAGATCTCGCTCGGACTTGTCGGTGAAAATTGGGGCTGGCCGGAGGCGTCGTATCAAGAGCGCGATAAGATGTGGCAGGCGCACCGGGATTACACGGAGGGCTTGATCTGGTTCATGATGCATGATGAAGGCATGCCTGAGGTGATCCGCAATGAGATGAAGCGCTGGGGCCTGGCGAAGGATGAATTCGTGAAGTGGGGCAATTGGCCGCCGGTGCTGTATGTGCGCGAGGGGCGTCGCATGCTCGGCGAGTATGTGGTGACGCAGAACGACATCCTCACGAATGTGAACAAGGACGATTCCATCGCCATCGGCTCGTTCCCCATCGACTCACACGATGTGCAGCGCGTGGTGTCGAAGGATGGCGACGGGTTCATCAATGAAGGCACGATCTTCCCGAAGCATGAGGCGGGTTATCGCTTCGGGCCGCGGCATCAATTGCCATATCGCTCCATCACGCCGAAGCGGGCGGAGTGCGTGAACTTGCTGGTGCCGGTCTCGCTCTCTTGTACGCATGTGGCGATCTCATCCATCCGCGTGGAACCGACTTGGATGACGCTGGGGCACAGCGCAGGCGTAGCGGCGGCACTCGCGGCGAAGGCGAATCAGGCAGTGCAGGATTTACCGTATGCGAAGCTGCGCGAGCGGCTGTTGGCGCAGAAGCAGGTGCTGGATATTCCGCCATTGCCACCAAAGCCTGCGGCTGCTGCGACTCCGAGCGGTCAGGGTATCGACCCGAAGTCACTCAAAGGGATTGTGGTGGATGAGTTGGATGCGACGGCATCCGGTGAATGGCAACGCTCTACGACGTTCAAGGGATTCATCGGACGCAATTACGCGCACGATGGCAACGCACGCAAAGGCGAGCTGAAAATGGTGTTCAAGCCGGAGATCACGGAAGCGGGCCGATATGAATTGCGCGTAGCGTATTCACCGCATGAAACACGGGCGGCACGCGTACCCATCACGGTGAAATCGAGCGATAAAGAGGTGAAAGTGTTTTTCAGCCAGAAGGAGCGTCTGCCAGCTGGCGAATCGTTCCGCAAAGCAGGTGTGTTCGATCTCTCCGCCGGGAAGGATACGGTCATCACGATCTCCAATGAAGGGACGGAAGGGTTTGTGATCGTGGATGCGGTGCAGTTGGTGAAGGTGCCGTGATAAATTTTCTGCGGCATTATAATATCCACACCTACAGTTGGGAATTAGCCTCCTGCTCATGAGGTATTTATCGCCCCATTATCTGGCCGTCTTGCTGTCGCTCACTTTGTTGACCGGCTGTGGAAAGCGTCTGTCTGGAACTTATGAAGGGACTATGACACCGCCAGCCTCCATCAGCGGGAATGCGAAGTTGCAGGAAGATTTCGAGCGCGTGGTGAAGAAACAGAATGAAACGCTTGGCATGTTTCTGGAGTTTGACGGGAGCGAAGTGAAGTTCGGCTCCAAAGCAGGCAGTAAGTCCGGACGCTACGAGATCAAGGGTGACAAGCTGGAACTCAAGTTCGATGATGGCAAGACGACCATACCGATGAGTATCAATGCGGATGGTTCCATCACTTACATGACGTTTGTTTTCAGGAAGAAATAGTCTTTCTGTCTCCTGGTTTCATCCGCCCCTCCGGGGCGGTTTTTCTTTTCTAACGCTACCACGGGTTCACTGCGGTCACCCGTGGCTGCTACCCTCATTTGCCCCGCTGGGGCAAGGGAGAATCAAAAGGTACGTCACCATTTTGTGACCATCTCTATTTCTTTGTATATTTCCGAACCCATGCTTCCGGATTCTCACCCAAGTCTTCACCGGTCTTGGTGCAAAGGTAGGCGATGATGTCTCGGGTGGCCATGGTGCGATTATACTCCACCATGCGATCGAGTCGCGAACCGGACTCTTGCTTGCTGCCGGAGGGATAATAACTGTTCACATAGTCAAGGCAGGCAGCAGCTTCCGGAACTTCACTTTTCAGCGCCTTGATGCGCATCTCGGCAAAAATCTCAGTTTGCTCACTAGCCCAAGCGACTCGGATATGAAGCCAGCCATTGCTCCATATCAGTCCACCGCAAAATACCAGCAGCACAAGCGAAAGAACTCCCAAGGTGATCAGGGCTCACGCATTAAAATTCTTTGAAAGGCCAATGAAAATTGAGCTTTAGGATGCTGAATTGGGTGTTTTCACCATTCCAATTTGATTCTAAAAATGAAATCCGGCCTATTTTTACGGGCAAATTTAAATGCGTGAGCC
>DASWYF010000043.1 GCA_036405135.1 Verrucomicrobiia bacterium
TCCTGCTCGATCTCCCGTAAGGTCAAAGGCCGCTTGGGTTCTGGCTTCATCCGTGTTCCTTTGGTTCGTGGTTGCCCCTTTGCACCCAGGATCGGAACCGTTACCAACTCATTATGGGGGCAGTGTCAAGATGCGCCCGGATTCAACCTAGGCTTGCAAACACTGTCTCAATTTGTGAGAATTTTTCTATCATCAAGGTTCCGGCCCAGTGGGGCTGCACCCTCCTTAACCTGAACATTGGGATAAGACAGAAGAGCAAAGACAAACTAAAACCACCGGGAACTGTCTCATCGAAGGGGGACTGAAACATGGGAGCAATCGATACAGGCTATCTTCGTTTGACAGATTAAGCCCTCAGTTCCAGGGGCGCGTAGAGCGCATCTAGGCAAATAGAATTTCCCCGGACAAAACGAGATACACGCCTTGGCATGACAACATCCCAACCCTTATTGACGATTTCCATTCCAACCTACAACCGCGCCAAATTGCTTGAGGCGCGTCTTCTGGAACTCTTGCCGCAAGTGGTGCCCGAAGTGGAGCTGATTGTCTGCAATGACGGTAGCACGGATGAGACAGTCCAAGTTTGCGAAAAATACCGCAACCAGGGTGTTCTCTACTATGAGAACAAGGTAAACATGGGGCTCTCCCGGAATATGCTCTCGGCCTTTGAAAACGCCCGGGGCAAATGGCTTTGGACATTGGGAGACGACGACGGTGTTTTGCCGGATGCCGTAGGCAGGATTCTCTTGCTTTTAAGAAAATACCCGGAGGCTGGTGTCATTACGGTCAAAAACGAAACTCTTCACTTTACGCACGAAAAAGAGTTCCATGATTTAGGGACATTTCTTCAGGAGCACGGAATCACGGATGTGATGTTCCAATCCAGCAACCTTTATCATATCGCAAGAATCAACAAGCATCTCAAGGTGTTTGCGCAGGGCATCATCACGATCTCGCCACATGTTGACTTAATCATCCGGATGCTGGAAACGCATACTGCGTCGCTTCAGTTTTCCCAGACGGAAATATTGGGCGAATGCGAAGCCAATCGCCGGTGGTCCTCCCTTGAACTGGCATTTGGTGTCAGCCTGCATCCTATTTTTATCCGGAGTCACTCCATTCAAAAGCGCGCCGCGATGAGCGCCTGGTTCAAGACGCGGTGGATGCACAAGTATGGACTTCGGGAAGTTCACGACGAAGCTTCCTTCACTCGCTGGAAGCAATTAACGCGCAATTGTGATTCTCTATTGAATAGTTTCGGCGCCCATTTCCTCAGCGTTCTTTTCTTCAACCAGTTTGAAATGAAGGAATGGCTCAATCATTTGCAAATGAGCGTTATTCGCTTGTTTCCTTTCTCCATGGTCAAGCGACCCATTCTGGAGATGAGAAACCGGAGGTTGGGAGATCGCATTTCGTATGATAATTGACAGGGACACGACACCAACCGTATCGCGGACGAAATGATCGAGCACCTATTAGTCTAGTCCCCTTAGCCTTGATACCTAAGGGCTTTTGCGTCATATTGTTTTCGTGACTGACGTCAGTCACGGGAAACGGATGCTTAGCACGATAGCGTCGTCATTGGTCCCGCAAGGTTGTTTTTCCTTGAAACAACCACGCATCCTTACCCTCTCCTGTTTCCTATTGCCCAGCCCCTTGGTCGCAAATCACCGTGCTCGGCTAATTATTCACAACTCATTCCTGATTCAGGCGCTTTCCAACCTGCTTTCGCGGGCTGGAATCGTTTTTGCTAAACCACTCACCAGCAGAGACAACCCCTGCTCACCCATTACCTATGAAAGTCATCCGGCCTAATTGCAGGGTTCAATTCACCGCCGAGGATATCGAATTCGTGTTGCAAGTCCTCAGTCCCGGCACCACCCATCCCAGCCCCGCTTTCTCCAGTCTCCTCGCGGATGAAGAGTCGCGTGATCAGATCTTGGATGACGAACGGCTCTATCAAGCAGTGCTACAGGGCACGGGATGTCTACGCGTTTCGGCGCATCTCTACTTTTATGTGCTAGTGCGACGTGTCCTTCGTAAGGCGGGTATCGAGGATCGGCGTGTGGCGGATTATGTAGCGGAAGTGCTCGCGGAGTTTTCGCGATTGGAACGCCTCTCTCTGCAGCTCACGGCGGATTTTAATCCGCTCGAGTATCTCTTCGAGATGATGAGCGCGCTGCAGCAGGCGGATGAGCGCACGAGCTTTCTCATCCGCGCACACATCGGGAATCATTCACTCTTTCTCTCCGGCGTGTTCCCGGAGCGCATCCGGCATCGGGCGGAGAAGAAAGGTTTCCCCGATCTCAGCTATTATGAGGGCATGGGGAGTTCGAACTATCGTGTGGCGAGTGATCATCGGCTGGCGCGGCAGTATGAACTGGCACCGGTGTTCTCCACGCTCAGCGAATGTTTTCACGAGACGCGTGCCGCACTGAATGACTTGGCGGAGCGGATGCTGCATCTGGGCGAGAACAGCAATGACGCGATGCTGGTGCGGGCGTTTGGGAAGGCATGAAGCGTTAAAAGGTTAAAACGTTAAATGGTGAAGACGTTTCAACCATTTAACGTTTTTAACGATTTAACGCGCCGTCATTCGAGGACGACGACGAGGACGAGAACGATCACGAGCGGTTATTTCGTAAACCCCTGTTCTTTCAGCCAGTGGAGGCAATCGGCGGTCCAGGGGTGGCGGGCGGTCGGGTCCCAATTCGAGGAGCCGAGGCCGATGCCGTGTGCGCCCTTCGGATAGATGTGCAGGGCGAAGGGCACGTTGTTCTTTCGCAGACCAGCGGCGAAGTCGAGGGCGTTCTCCACTTTCACGGCGGTGTCTTCAAAGGTGTGGAAGATGAAGGTGGGCGGGGTGTCTTTCTTCACTTGTTTCTCATTGGAGAGGAGTTCTACGAGTTCGGCTGAAGGATTGTCGCCGAGCAAGTTTTTCTTCGAGCCGCCGTGGGTATTCGCGCCCATGGTGATGACGGGATAGCAGAGTATGCCAAGGTCAGGACGGGAGCTTTCTTTTTCGATCGGGTCTTTGGCGTTGGCGTCACCGGCATCGAAATGCGTGAGGAGCGTGGAGGCGAGGTGGCCACCAGCGGAGGAACCCATGAGTCCGATGCGTTTGGGATCGATCTTCCAATCAGCCGCTTTCGAGCGCACGTAACGGACGGCGCGGGAGACGTCGTTCAGCATCACAGGATGACGATAACCTGCGGAGCCGAGGCGGTATTGGAGCACGAAGGCGGAGATGCCCTGCTCGTTCAGCCACATGGCATAATCGCGACCCTCATGCGGGGCGAGTCCGCCGTAGCCACCGCCTGGGCAGATGACCATGACGGCACCGGTGGCGATCTTGGGATTGGCGAAATAGGGCGTGAGCTTGGGCACGTCTTTGGCCTCGTCCTTGCCGAGGGCGCCGGGAGCGCCTTCCGCCCAGAGCGGGAAAGGTTCGCGCGGAGGACGTTGTTGGGCTTGGGCAGTGGAAGCGATGACGGCAAGTGATGCCAGCAGGCAAAGTGCGGTGCGACAGTTCATAGGATTGATGCGGGAAGGATATTCAGCAACGAGGAGAATGTGCAAGACCGGGGAAATTTTTAGCCACAGATTTGCACGGATTAGGGAATCGCCGCAAAGAAGCGCAAAAGGCACAAGAGGAATGACGAAGAAGTTTTACCACGGAGGCACGAAGGACACGGAGAGAATGGCAAAGGTTAGCAACGACTGATGATTGCGGTTACGGGGTGCTATTGGTCGCAGGGGTATTCGTCAAAGGCCAGCTTTCAGAAATCTCGGTTGAGGAAACAAAAGAAAAATACCGCACTATATTGGTACTTTTAAGAACTGAGCCTGGACAAAAATCCAACGATTTACTGCCTGATGGCAGACGCATAAAGCTAGTCGCCACTTCATTAGTCCCCTGCCTGATACTGACAAAAATCCATTTATCGTCCTTCTTGAAGGGATACCAGGACCAACCGAAATCATACCCGCCCTGGTCATCCAACGTATATGATTTTTTAGAACTCAAATCCTCCAATCCAATGACTCGCATTTCTGCACCCGCTAAAGGGATTCCATTCTTAAAAAAACGGACTTTGGATTGCCCCTGATAATAAACAAACTGGGAAATCAGATAAACACCACTAGCTATCACCCCTAAAACTATGGCCTTCTTTGGAGTCATTTGAACGGGGCAATCATCGTTTTAACGTAATTTATTTCAACGTTTATTCGCTTTGGCTATTGGTTGCCAGCTTCTTAATTGCATAAACGCGGCGGGACGCCGGGTTAACTCGCAGGCGAGGACGCCCGCGCTACAGGATTATGGTTTGGAGGTCGGCGAGGAGGACTTTTTGTTCTTCGGGGTCGGTGATGGCGGTGGCGTGTTGGTGGGCTTGGTCGAGGTGTTGTTGAGCGGCGGGGTCGTGGGTGAGGCTGAGGGCACGCGCGAGAGCTTCGTGGGCGTAGCCGAGATTGAAGGCGGGCAGTTTGTTTTGCTCGCTGATTTCGAGACAACGGCGTGCGTGATAGAGTGCGGGTTCGGGACGCTTAAGAACGGCGTAGACTCGGGATATCTGCCACTCGCCGATGCTGAGGTTGGTGGCGTTGCCGACCTTGCTCCAATGATAACAGGAAGCGTGTGCGCCGTGGATCATGGCGTCCGCCTCGGCAGCGGCTTCTCCATGAGTGTCCACGTCTGGTTGAAGAGGTCCACGGCAAGGCGGTGGTGGATTTCGGGGGTAATGGCGGTGGACATGGGCAGAGGATAAAACCGAACGGAACAGAAGTCCAAAGCCGAAACTCGCTGCTCCGGTTTCGGTTGCTTACGAAAGGTTTTCTTTTCATGCTCGGGGGATGATTTTCAAGCAGAGTTCTGACTTGGTTTCTTCTTTTTCTTCCAAGGGTGTTTTCATGGCCCTAAATGGAGCAGCGCTGATGCTGGTGCTGGCGCTCGCTTTCACGGGGTGCCAGAGCAAGTCGGCTTCGCAAGGGGGGAATCAAACCACGGCCACCGCCACTGCCAAGACGGGCACGAACTCCCCTGCCCCGCAAGCGACCGAGAGCAAGGTGGTGAAGGGCCTGCGCACGCCGACGGTGCTGAATGTGAAGCCGACGGCGGTGTTCAAGGCGGAGAAGCTGGCGGCGATGGATGCGGCGATCACGAATGCGATCGGGGAAGGGAAACTGCCCGGCGGTGTGCTCTGGCTGGAGCGCGGGCAGGAGGTTTATCTGCGCGGCTATGGCTGGCGCGCAGTGGAGCCGAAGCGCGAGGTGATCACGACGGATACGATCTATGATGCGGCGTCGCTCACGAAGGTCGTGGCGACGACTCCGGCGATCCTCATCCTGCTGGATCGCGGTCTCCTGCAATTGAACGATCCGGTGAAACGGTTCATCCCGGAATTCACGGGCGGCGGGAAAGAGAATGTGACGGTGCGGCATCTGATGACGCATGTGTCCGGCCTGCGCTCGGGTCTCGGCGCGACGCCCGCGTGGACCGGTTATGACACGGCGATCAAGCGGGCTTGCGGTGAGACATTGCAGACGGAGCCGGGCGCGAAGTTTCTCTACAGTGATATCAATTTCATCCTCCTCGGTGAGATCGTGCGGCGCGCGAGCGGGATGCCGCTGAACCAATTCGTGGAGGAGAACATCTACAAGCCGCTGAAGATGGTGGACACGGGTTACCTCCCCTCCCCTGACAAACTGAGCCGCATCGCGCCGACAGAGTCGATCGAGGGCAAGCCGCTGCGCGGTGTGGTGCATGATCCGACCTCGCGCAAGATGGGTGGGGTGGCGGGGCACGCGGGTCTCTTCACCACGGCGAATGATTTGGCGCGGTATGCGCGGATGATCTTGAACGGCGGTTCGCTGGATGGGGCGCGGGTGCTGAAGACGACGACGGTGCAGATGATGGAGAATGTGCATACGCCCTCTGCGGTGGCGGATCGGCGCGGGCTGGGCTGGGATATTGATTCCAGCTATGCGGGGCCGCGCGGGAATGTGTTCCCGATCGGTTCGTTCGGGCACACGGGCTGGACGGGCACGTGCCTGTGGATCGATCCGTTTTCGCAGACGTTCTACATCTTCGTCTCGAATCGCAATCATCCGACGGAGAAGGGTTCCGTGACGGCGTTGCGTCGCGTGCTCGGCACACTCGCGGCGGAAGCGGTGAATGGGTTTGATTTCAACAAGGTGCCGGGAGCTTTGCCACCGCGCATGACGAACAAGGTTTCGCAGATCGAATTACTCGAATACGCGGCGGCGGACGGAGGGGCACCCCTCACCCCAACCCTCTCCCCTCCGAGGGGCGAGGGAGAAAAAACTGGTGCAGCCGAGCGCAAGGGTCCGCAGGTGCTGAATGGCATCGATGTGTTGAAGCGGGAGAAGTTCGCGCGGTTGAAGGGATTGCGCCTCGGCCTGATCACGAATCACACGGGGCAGGACAAGGATCGTAATCCGATCATCGATATGCTGCACGAGGCGGAGGGCATCCAGCTCAAGGCGCTGTTCGGGCCGGAGCATGGTATTCGCGGGTTGCTCGATGAGAAGGTGCCGGACAGCAAGGATGAGAAGACGGGCTTGCCGGTTTACAGCCTCTATGGCGAGACGCGCGTGCCGAAGCCGGAGCATCTGAAAGACCTCGATGCGTTGATCTTCGACATCCAGGACATCGGGTGCCGGTTCTACACGTATCCGTCCACGATGGGGAATTGCATGGAGGCGGCAGCGAAGGCGAAGATCAAGTATTTCGTGCTGGATCGCGTGAATCCGATCACGGGCACAGCGATCGATGGGCCGGTGCTGACGGATAAGACGAGTTTCGTAGCGTATCATCAGGTGCCGGTGCGGCATGGGATGACAATCGGTGAACTGGCTAAGATGTATAATGCGGAAAAGAAATTCGGCGCGGACCTGACGGTGATCGAGATCGAGGGCTGGAAGCGCGGGATGTGGTTCGATGAGACGGGGCAGCCGTGGAAAAATCCGTCACCGAACATGCGCAGCCTCACACAGGCGACGTTATATCCGGGCGTGGGTTTGCTCGAATTCTCCGCCGTGTCCGTGGGGCGCGGGACGGATACGCCGTTCGAAGTTGTCGGGGCGCCTTACATTGATGATCTAAAACTCGCAGCGGAATTGAACGCGGCGGGATTGAAGCATGTGCGCTTCGTGCCGATCCGCTTCACACCAAATGCGAGTGTGAACAAGGACAAGGAATGTCGCGGCGTGAACATCATCCTGACGGATCGCGAGAAGTGCGAGGTGGTGGATATCGGCATCTTGATCGCGTCCACGCTGCATCGGATGTATCCTAATGATTATGATCTGAACAAGTTCAAGAAGTTGTTGGGTCATGACGCGACGATCGAGATGATCCGCGAGGGGAAATCCGTGAAGGAGATCCGCAAATCATGGGAACCGGCGGTGAAGGAGTTCATGAAGCGGCGGAAGGAGTTTTTGATTTATTGAGCGACAAGTGATTACTCGGTGACTTCATAGACCGTGTCCGCGAGGACGAATTGGACGCGGTTGCCGAGCGCGAGCCAGGGCTTCACTTCGGGATGCTTCTGCATCAGGTCGAAGTATTCCTTGGAAGCGAATGGAAGCTGGACGCGGCGGGCTTGCGCAGATTGTTTCTGCACGAGTGCATCGGTCCACACGGGGCCATTCTGGTAGAAGGCGCGACCGCCAGCGTAACGGTTTTGTTGGGTATAATCGGTAGAGGAGGAGGGGTTATGGATAGATTTTGCAACAGGAGCGGATACTACGCCGCTCACACGAGAACCAAGTGCAGGAGGAGCCGCAGCAGGCATGGGACTGGCTGCCATAGGTGCTTCAGCGCGGTTCTTCTCAAGAGCTTCGGCCACCACGGCTTGCCCGCGGAGCGCCTGATTCATCCGCGCACCAGAGACGGCGAAGGAACCGGAGCGTTCTTCCTTGCTGCGACGCCAGGCATCCTTGGTCGCGTCTTGTGCCGCGACGTCCAAGCGGAAGTTGTTCTGCGTTTGCGCCGTGGCGGGAACACCGCGCTGCTTCTCATCTTCCAAGATCAAGTAAGCAGTGTAAGGCGTGACGATGCCGTAACGGCGCGCAAGGTCGGTGACTTCATCGCGCAATTCGGCATTCTCACCGCGCAAGCGGATCTCGTCCAAAAGCCAGCCGACACGACGCATCGCCCACAAGCGCGGGATGAAATCGTGCTCGGTGCTGCTCTTCGGAAAGGTGACTTCGTGCACGATGGTCTTCTTGCTTTTGCCAGATTGGCCGGTGAGTTCGATGGCAACAGCACCGTGGCCCTTGAACTTGCCGGAGAGCACAAGTTGATCGCCATTGAAAAGATCGGGCAGTGGGTTCGGATACAATTGCGTCACGGTCACATCGCCTTTCACCTTCAGTTCCGGACTGGCGAGTACAGGATCTTTAATACGCGCGAAGAAGCCGGAGAGTTTCAATTCAAGATCCTCTTCCGGCAACACGTAGGTACTCACGGCGCGCGTCTGCTCTGTGATGCGATCGAGCAAGTGCGTGTTCACATCATGACCGACACCGAAGCAGAACACGCGCGTCTTCCGCGCCACATCGGAGGTGACGAGTTGCACGATGGTTTCCTCACGCGTCTCGCCCACGGTGGGCATGCCGTCCGTGACGAAGATGACGAAGTAAGGGCGTTCCACCGAATCCGGACGCAGCTTCAGCGCCGTCTGCAACGCCGCATGAATCGCCGTGCCACCAATGGGTTTCAAGCCTTCCACAAAGGTCTGCGCCTTCTGACGGCTCTCCCTGTTCACTTCGCGAAAACCATTGAAAAGCGGCTCGGTTTCCGTGGAAAAACGCACGATGTCGAAGCGGTCTTTATCATTCAGATTCTCCACGCAGAACTGCAACGCCTTGCGTGCTTGCTCCATTTTCTTGCCCGCCATGGAGCCGGAAGTATCCACCACGAAGAGCACATCCTTCGGCACCACTTTCGTTTTATCATCCCACTGGCCGGGCGAGAGGAAGAGCAGGAAGTGGCCTTCATCACCATCGCGTTGCGTGATCAATTGGATACCGATCTCATCCGTCTGGCGTGCGAAGAAAAATTGGAACTGTCGCGCACTGCCGGAGCTGTTCGCCTCGTAACCCAGCGTGGCCTTGCGATCACCCTCGCGCTTCACATCCACGGAATGCGTGGGCGAATAAATCGTCTTCAACGGCGTGCGCGAATCGATCTGCACCTTGATGGCGAGCGGAGTTTTCTTATCCGCTGCGTCAGGATTCAACGGCAGCGCGTATTCCACGAGACCTTGTTCCTCCTTAAGCAACTGCGTGTAGATGAGCTTCACGCGCTTCTTTTCCTGCGGCTCGATGGGAAAAATACGGACCTTGTAGAGATCGCGCCCGGCGTATTCAAGCAACGCGGGGTCCTTCAACTTGCGCACGATCTCTTCGTAGATGGCCTTCGCCTTGTCCGCCTTCAGCAACTCGGCCTGCACAGGTTGGCCATTGATATCCATGGTGAACTTGTCGATCTGTGCGCCTTTCGGCACGGGGAACAGAAACGTGCCCTCGATGCGGCGTCCGTTCGGATTGTAAAAAACTTGTTCAACTTCCGTGCGGGCGATCTGGTCGCGGATGGTGACATCCACCTTCTGCTGCTGCGTCTCCAAGGGCAACATCACGGGCATGCTCGGAGGTGGACGATGTGGGTGAGGAATGGGACGCGGCGGGATTGGCGGCATGGGCTCCGGTGCGATGATGCCTTCCTTGCCCGGCTCCACCACGATGAGCCCGGCGGCATTCACCTGTTGCAAACTTCCACCCAACAACAGGCCCAAGAGCAGCGCCCAAAAAATCCGTTTCATACCCCGTTAGACGAGGTGCTTCGGAAAATGCTCCCGGCTGATGAATGTTTTTTAGGAACCCGCTTCTTGCAATTGGCCGACCATCCGACCAAGCCGCAGCAAGGCATCGTCCAATGCTGGCGTCCAAGGGTTCGCGCAGTTCAGGCGGATGAAGTTGCCAAAGCGTTGGCGCGCGGAGAAAACCGGGCCAGGCGCGATACTGATCTTCTCGGCGAGGGCGCGCTCGAAAAGCTCAACGGCCTTCACCTGCGGAGGCATCTCCACCCACAGGACATGACCACCCGCAGGCCGCGTGACTTTCGTCTCCGCGGGGAAGTAGCGGCAGATGGCTTGCGTCACAAGCTGGACTTTGTGCGCGTATTCGCGACGCACCTTGCGCAGGTGATGGTTGTAACCGCCATTCGCCAAAAAATCCGCGATGGCCATCTGCGGCAGAACGGCCGTGGCGGCGGTAGTAACAATCTTGTAATAGGAAACTTGATCAATGAAACGGCCCGGAGCCGTCCAGCCCACGCGATAGCCAGGCGCGAGTGTTTTGGAGAACGCATCACACAAGAGCACGAGGCCTTTGCGATCGTAAGATTTCGCCGTGCGCGGACGTTCTTGTGCGAAAGAGAGATCACCGTAAACGTCATCTTCGATCAGCGGGATTTCCTTTGCCGCGAGCATCTCCACCAAGCGCCGTTTATTTTCATCCGGCATACAGCTACCCAGCGGGTTGGCGTAATTCAGCACGAAGAGGCAGGCTTTCACGGGCTGTTGCTCGAGTGCATAAGCGAGCGCATCGAGGCTCACGCCATCACGCGGATGCGTGGGGATTTCCAACGCCTTCATGCCGAGCGATTCGATCGCTTGCAAGATACCGAAGAATGTCGGCGATTCGATGGCGATAGTATCGCCGGGCTTCGCGACGGCGCGCAAACACAGATACAGGGCTTCCTGTGCGCCGCACGTGGTGATGATGTCATCAGGCGAGAGTTCGCAACCCGTCTCCATCGCGCGTCGCGCGATCTGCACCCGCAAGGGCGTGTGCCCCGGCGGCACGTCATAGCTATTGCTCAGCTCAGGATGCATCCGCGCTGCTGCCGCCATCGTACGATTCAACTTTTCCGTGGGCAGCAATTCCGGACTCGGCAACGCTGCGCCCAATCGCACCAACGCCGGATCACGCGTGGCTTGCATCACGCGCACCATGAGCGTGCCCATCTTCACTGTGGCCGCGACGGGTTTGGGCTTCGAGATTTCCGGTTCTTTCGGCGCCTGCCAGTGACGCAAGCGCACAAAGTAACCAGATTGCGGACGCGCCTCGATGAAGCCACGGCTCTCCAGCAGACGATACGCCTGCATCACCGTGGCGATGCTCACTTGCTGCTGCTGGCTCATACGCCGCACAGACGGCACGCGCTCACCGGGCCGCAACGTGCCCTGCTCGATCAGACGGCTGATATGCTGGGAAACCTGCTCGTAGAGCTTCTCTTCCAACGGGGCAGAGGTCGCGATCAGCTTCATAAACGCTATCAGGTTAGCAAAAGCAGCACACCAGAACAGTTACACTTCCATTCAAATTACACCAGTACAGTTTTCAAGAAACAGAACTGTACTGGTCACCTATTTCAACGGGTGCATCTGTGCGAAACCCCGCTCTGGCCTAGACTGTTAACGTATGAAAGTCAGCGGCATCAGTTGGTTCAGCGAGTTCACCCAGGAGTTGGCGAAGCTCTTACGCATGGGCAATGGCCTCATCGCGCACACCGGCGAGCCGCGCTACACTGCCACGAAGAGCGGCCCACGCATCACTCTCGAAAAAGGCTGCCTGCATACCATCATCGCGAAGAAAGACCACGTGGAAATCACCGTTCATTCCGGCACGTTCTGGGTGACGCAAGAGAATGACGCGAAGGATTATCTGTTGAAGACAGGTGAGAAATTGGTGTTCACGAGTTCAGGCAAAGTCATCATCGAAGCACTGCAACCCGGTGAATTCGAAATAGTTTGAAGTGTAGAAAACGCAAACCGCCAAGGTAGGGCGCGGTGTCCTCACCGCGCCGCCGTGGAAGCCAAGAGTATTCGATTACCAAGAAAGTATTGGCGACTTTAGTCTTAAACTTCAGTCTTTGTCGTCATCAAACCATTGACCTAAGCACATCTTCTCCTCCGTCATCGGTCCGCTGAGGACAGCGGACCCTACCCCTTCTGCTCCGGCCACTTCTTCTGCCGATCCCGCGCGTAATCCTCGATATGCCGGATGCTCAGCGCCGTCCAGCCCGTCTGATGGCTCGCGCCTAATCCCTGCCCGGTTTCCGCATGGAAATATTCGTGGAAAAGCACCAGCTTCTTCCAGTGCGGATCCGTGTTGAAGAACGGATGCCCGTTATGACACGGCCGCTCGCCTTTCTTGTCCTTTAAGAAAAGAGACGCCAATCTCCGGTCGATTTCATCCGCCACCTGCTGCAGATTCATGCGCTCGCCTGAGCCTACCGGACACTCCACCAGCAGATCGTTCCCGTAGAAATGATAGTAGCGTTCCAACGCTTCCGTGAGCAGATAGTTCACCGGGAACCAGATCGGCCCGCGCCAGTTCGAGTTACCGCCGAACAGCCACGAGTTCGATTCGCCCGGCAGATAATCCACACGATACTCGTCCCCATTCACCTGCAAGATGAACGGCGAATCCGCATGAAACTTCGACATCGAGCGGATGCCGTAGTTGGACAAAAACTCCGTTTCATCCAGCAAGTAACGCAATACGCGCTCCAATTGATCGCGCGAAGGAATCGCCAGCAATCGCCGCTTCTCTCCGAAATCACACGAGGTGATGTGTCGCGAAAGACCTTTGCGATTCTCCATGAACCACGTGAACCGTTTGTAGAAGCCTGGCAATTGCCGGATCTTCTCCTCTTCCAAAACCTCCACCGCGATCAACGGCAGCAAGCCAACGAGCGACCTCGTCTTCAGCGGAATCACCGAGTGGTCCGTATGAATGCGGTCGTAATAAAACCCATCCTCATCATCCCACAATCCGCTGCCGCCCAGCGTGTTCATGGAATCCGCGATCTGCACAAAGTGCTCGAAGAACTTCGACGCCATGTCCGAGTAAGCGGGCCGGATTTTGTCGCCATCTTTCGCCAACTCCAGCGCCATTGCGAGCATGGTGGTGCAGTAAAACGCCATCCACGCCGTGCCATCCGCCTGTTGTAACGTGCCGCCGGTGGGCAAGGGCCGCGAACGATCAAACACCCCGATGTTATCCAAGCCGAGGAAGCCGCCGGAGAACAGGTTCTTGCCCTCCGCATCCTTGCGGTTCACCCACCATGTAAAATTCAGCAGCAGTTTCTGGAACGCGCTCTCCAGGAAATTGCGGTCACGCTCACCTTCCTTCGCGGAGATCTTGTAAACGCGCCACACCGCCCACGCATGCACCGGCGGGTTCACATCACCCATCGCGAATTCATACGCGGGAATCTGCCCGTTCGGATGCATGTACCATTCACGCAAGAGCAGCAGCAACTGGCCCTTAGCGAACTCGGGATCCACTTTCGCGAACGGCACCATGTGAAACGCCAAGTCCCACGCCGCGAACCACGGATACTCCCACTTGTCCGGCATGGAGAGCACGTCGCGGCTGTAGAGATGCGACCAATCATGATTGCGCCCGAGCAAGCGGCTCTCCGGCGGCTTCGCCACATCCGCATCGCCCGTCAGCCAGTCCTCGATCACGTAGTGATAGAACTGCTTCGTCCACAAGAGCCCCGCATACGCCTGGCGCACCACACTGCACTCGCTCTCGTTCAGATGCACTTCCTGGATGGACTTGTAAAATTCATCCGCCTCAGTGACACGCGCCTGAAACGTCTCCGTGAATGCCGCACCAAATGTCTGCTTCGGAGTTTCCTCTTCCGCATACAGGCGCAAACGGATCATGCGCGAACCGCCCGCTTCGATCTCGAATTGAAAATGCGGCGCGGCTTTCGTGCCTCGCAGTTTGGGATTCACCGCATCCTTCTTGCCGCTGATGACGTAATCGTGGAACGCATCCTTCACATACTTGGATGCATTGGGCGTGTTGAAAAGCTTCGTAAAATTCGTCTCGTTATCCGTGAAGAGAAACGGCGCTTTCTGCCCATCCGCCGCGGGTTCCACTTCCAGATAATAGCGGTGCAGCGATTCGTGATGCAGCGCGAGCTTATGCGGCGTGACCTGCTCGATGCGTGGCCGCATGGAGCAGCCTTCATGCGTGCAACCCCATACCCAAGTGTTGCGATACCACAATGTCGGTAGCACATGGATCGGCGCTTTCACCGGCCCGCGATTATGCACCGTGATCTGGATCAAGATGTCGTTCGGCCCGCCTTTCGCGTATTCCGCGAACACATCAAAATAGCGGCTCTCATTGAAGACACCCGTGTCTTCCAACTCATACTCCGGCGCCTCCTTGCCGCGGATTTGATTTTCCTCCACCAGCTTAGCGTAGGGATATTCCGCCTGCGGATACTTGTAGAGCGCCTTGAGATAGGAATGCGTGGGCGTGGAATCGAGGTAGAAGTAAACTTCCTTCACATCCTCACCGTGATTGCCCTGCGGACCAGTGAGGCCGAAGAGACGCTCTTTCAGGATCGGGTCTTTCCCATTCCACAACGCGAGCGCGAAGCACAAACGCCCTTCGCGATCCGTGATGCCCATGAGGCCATCTTCACCCCAACGATATGCCCGACTGCGTGCATGGTCATGAGGAAAATAATCCCAGCATGTGCCGTAGGGAGAATAATCTTCGCGCACCGTAGCCCACTGACGCTCGGAGAGATAGGGGCCCCAACGCTTCCAGTTGTGCGACCGCTTTGCATCTTCTTGCAACCGCTGCCACTCAGCCCCGCTGCCCCGCTGGTTGATTTTAGTATCGCCCGACATTCCGCACGCAGACTAAGCAGGAATTGCCCGCCTGAAAAGACACATCGTCATGCTTAATCCTGAGAAATACTCATGGATGAAGAGAAATGACCAATGACGAAATCCGAATGAGCAAGGAATGAGTGAATGACAAATGACCAAACAATTACCATTGGTCATTGCTCATTCCTTCGTCATTAGTGCTTGGGCATTCGTCATTGATCCTAAACCTTCCAGTTCACCACATTCACCGGGTTACCATCCAGAAACGCCTTCACATTGTTCACCGCGATGTCCATGAGGCGCGTCCGCGCCGCCTTCGTCGCCCACGCGATGTGCGGTGTGACTAGACAGTTCTTCGCCGTCAGCAGCGGATTACCATTCTTCGGTGGCTCAATGCTCAGCACGTCCAGACCTGCACCCGCGATCTTCCCTTCATTGAGCGCATCTGCGAGAGCCGCTTCATCAATCAGCGGTCCACGACCCGTGTTCAACACAAACGCCGAGGGCTTCATCCGAGAGAGCCGTTCCTTGTTGATCAGATGCTTCGTCTCGGGCGTGAGCGGGCAGTGCAAGCTGATGACATCGCTGATGTGGAAAATCGCCTCCAGACTCACGAATTGCACCCCGTTTTCTTCCGTGCCCGTGCGACTGCGTGAATACGCCACCACCTTCATGCCGAAGCTCTGAGCGATCTTCGCCACCATCTGCCCGATGCGACCGTAGCCAATGATACCGAAAGTCTGCCCGGCAATCTCGATAAGTGGTTTGTCCCAGTAACAGAAATCCGCGCTGCTCTGCCAACGGCCTTCACGCGTGGTCTGCGCATGATGGCCGACATGAAACGTCAGTTCCATCAGGAGCGCGAAGGTCAGTTGCGCGACTGAGGGTGTGCTGTAATCCGGGATATTCGCCACACGGATGCGCCGCTCATACGCGCTCTCCACATCCACGATATTGTAGCCCGTGGCCAGCACGCCGATGTATTTGAGGTCTGGCAGTTGCTGAATGGCTTCATGGCTGATAGGGGTCTTATTTGTGAGGACGATCGGTGCACCTTTCGCCCGCTCCACCACTTGCTCGACTGGCGTGCGTTCATACACCGTCACCTCGCCCAAAGCCATGAGCCCGGCCCAAGAAAGATCCCCCGGATTCAGCGTATATCCATCTAGCACTACGATGTTCATAACAAATCCACCCTATTTCAATTTTGCCCGCAAAGCCGGTGAACTCAGCACATCTTTGTTCACCACAAATTTCGGCGTCATGCCCGCCTGCGCATCCAGCACCGCCTGTGCTGCTGCTGTGCAAACCGCGCGTCCCGTATCGCGCCCGAACGACGCCTGATGCGGTGTCATCAAGAGTCGCGGCGCTTTGCGGATTGGATGCTCCGCTGGCAGCGGCTCCACACAGAATGCATCCAAAGCCGCTCCACCGATCGTCCCCTCGTGCAATACTTCTGCTAGCGCCGTCTCATCCACCAAGGCACCGCGTGCCGTGTTGATGAAGAACGCGGACGACTTCATGCGCTGCAATTGCTCACGCCCGATCATGCCGCGATTCTCCGGCGTCAACGCCGCGTGCAGGCACACGTAATCGCTCTGCTCCAAGAGCTCGTTCAAGGAGACGAACTCCGCTGCTGGAGTCACTGGCGCCTTCGGCGGGAAAAGATCATGCGCGAGGATGCGCATATTGAAACCGCTCGCCCGTTTCGCCACCGCGCGTCCGATGCGCCCATAGCCGATAATACCGAGCGTCTTGCCGTTCACATCCTCACCCCATTGCGGTGCCCACGCGCCCTGCCGCATTGTGTGATGCCCCTCACCCACCCCACGCGCAACGGCGAGCAAAAGTGAAAACGTATAGTCCGCCACCGCTTCATCTAAAAGACCAGGGGTGTTCGTGACGAGAATGCCCAGACGCGTCGCCGCCGAAAGCTCCACGGAATCATATCCCACACCCCAGCGCGAAATGAGCTTCAGGTTTTTCGCCTCGGCCGATTCCAGCACCGACGCGTCAAACTTATCCACGCCCGCGATGACCGCATCCGCACCGTTGATATAGTTGAGGAGTTCGCCTTTGGGGAAAGGACCCGTAGGTGGCGAGAGCGTCACCTGACATCCCGCCTTACGCAATATCTCCACCGTGGTTTCACCCACGATGTTCATTGCCGGCGCCGTAGAAATGACCGTCCAAGACACGCAAGAAGTGTAGCGAGCAGACAATTACGGACAAGAAAAGAGAAACGGGGTTTGAATGACGAATGTCTAATGCCCAAACACGTCATTGTAAATTGGTCATTCGGATTTCGTCATTGGTCATTTATTTTTACCTTCCAGTTCCTTCACCCGCGCCTGCGCCTTTGCCAGTTCATTCTTCAAATCATAGATCTCCCGCTGCAGCATGCTCTCCGTCTGATACGCCTTCTGCTGCTCGATCTTCACGGCGTTGTCCCCTTTCCGCTTCTGCACAAAGACCTGCATTGCCAGCATCACCAGCAGGAAGAACTGAAAGACTTGGATGGCAAAACGCACCTTGGAATCCTGCTTTGGCAGTTTCGTCGGCTCCGTCGGCGCGGCTGTTTCTGGCTGGCTCATGATCGTTTTTACTAAGAACGGGCAGGAAACTACATCGCTTCAAGTAGTCTTGTCTATGGTTGGCAATTCGCAGCCCTTCTATGGTATGCTCCATAGTCAAAGCCCATAATTAAACCCGTCTTGCCATTATGCTAAAAGTCTCCGGCAAAGGTTCGATCACCACGTGTGACGGCATCACGCGACGCGACTTCCTCCAGGTCGGCGCGCTCGGTGCCATGGGCTTGTCCATGGCCAAGTATTCCGCCCTGCAGGCCGCGAACAAGGTCGCTAAGGGCCATGATGAACGCAGCGTCATCATGATCTTCAATCTCGGAGCACCCAGCCAACTCGATACTTGGGACATGAAGCCGGATGCTCCGCGCGAGATCCGTGGCCCGTTCAAGCCCATCCGCACAAACAACCCCGATATCCAAGTCTCTGAGATTTTGCCGCTGCATGCGAAGCTGGCAGATAAATTTTCCCTCGTCCGCAGTTGCTATCACACGGCCTCAGCGGTGCATGATACTGGTCATCAGATGATGCAGACGGGCCGCTTGTTTACTGGCGGCATCATCACGCCTCATGCCGGTTCTGCACTGGAATACATCATGGGCCGCCGCAATGAACTGCCCGCGAACATCATCCTGCCCGAGCCCATGGGCCCCACTGGCGGTAACATGCCTCACGGTCAGGACGCCGGTTTCCTTGGCAAAGCTTTCGATCCTTTCGCCCTCATGGCCGATCCTTCCGTGAAGGATTTTAAAGTGCCCGATCTCCTGCCGCCCTCCGAGATCGGCGAAGCGCGCTTGCTGCGTCGCCGTGAATTGCGCGACGTGGTGGAGGACACCGTCCGCTCCTTTGAAGCCACCGAAAATGCGAAGTTGATGGATGAAAACTTCGCCTCCGCCTATCGCCTGATGACGAGCGCAAAAGCCCGTGAAGCCTTCGACCTCACGAAGGAGCCGATGAAAGTGCGCGAGCGTTACGGCATGACGCGCTTCGGCCAATGCTGCCTGCTCTCCCGTCGTTTGGTGGAGGCCGGTGTGCGTTTCGTCACGGTGAATACCTTCATCACCGTCTTCAACGAGATTACTTGGGACATCCACGGCTCGAAGCCATTCACTGCCATCGAGGGCATGCGCGATATCGTCGCGCCGATGTATGATCAAGGTTACAGCGCTTTGATCGAAGACTTGCACCAGCGCGGCATGCTCGATAACACCATGGTGTGCAGCCTCGCGGAATTCGGTCGCACGCCGAAGATCAATCCCGCTGGCGGCCGCGATCACTGGCCGAATTGTTGGACAGTGAACTTCGCCGGTGGCGGTGTGAAAGGTGGCCGCGTCATCGGCAAGAGCGATGAGATCGGTGCTTATCCGGCGGAACGTCCGGTGAACCCTGCTGAAGTCGTCGCCACCATCTATCACAGCCTCGGACTGGACCTAACCTCCCACCTGCCCGGCCCGCAAGGCCGCCCGTTTCCTTTGGTGGATTTCGGCACGCAGGCGATCAAGGAGTTGTTCTAGTCTTACACGAGTGAACCGATGAAACGTTTCTCCGCCTTACTATGCATCATCTGGCTCGGGCTCACTTCGTTGCACGCCCGCGAGTCCCTCGTCATTCTCCCCGAGAAGATCGTGCTGCACGGCGCCATCTCTCAACAACGTCTCGTGGTGGAGCGTTTGGAGGATAAAGAATTCATCGGCGATGTGCGCGAGAACGTCACCTACACTTCCAGCAATCCCGGCATCGTCAAAATCGAGAAAGGTTTCGCCGTCCCCGTCGCCAATGGTTCCGCCACCATCAAAGCTACCGTCGGCAAGCAGACCGTCAGCACCAAGGTCACCGTGACCGGCATGAACCAGTCCGCTGACTGGACCTTCCGCAATCACGTGCAACCTGTCCTCGCGAAGTTCGGTTGCAGCTCCGGTGCGTGCCATGGCGCGGCTGCCGGACAGAATGGCTTCAAGATTTCCCTGCGCGGTTATGATGATGACGGCGATTACCTCGCGCTCACCCGTCACACCTTGGGACGTCGTATCAGCCCCGCAGAACCGGCCAAGAGCCTCTTGATTACCAAGCCCACCGGCGCTGTCCCGCACAAAGGCGGCATCAAGTTCGATACCGATTCCCTCGAATACCGTGTGCTCGCCGAGTGGATCGCCAATGGCACTCCGGGACCGAAGCAGGAAGACCCACGAATCGAACGCATCGAGATGGTGCCGAACCACGTCGTGATCAAACCCGGCGAACAGCAACAGATCCTCGTCCGCGCTTACTTCAATGACGGTCGCGTGGAAGATGTCACGCGCTGGACGAAATACACGGATGCGAATTCCGAGGTCACCAACATCGACGAACACGGCAACATCAAGGTCATGGGCTTCGGTGAAGGCGCGATCACCGCGTGGTATCTGCAACGCATCGCCATCGCCACCGTCACCGTGCCGCACACGAACAATCTTCCGAAAGCGACTTTTGCCAAAGCGCCCAAGCGCAATTTCATCGATGAACAAGTCCTCGCCAAACTGCGCAGCTTGAATCTCCCGCCTTCGCCTCGCGCAACGGATGACGAGTTCATCCGCCGCGCTTATCTCGATACCATCGGTGTCCTCCCCACCGCTCAGGAAACCAAATCGTTTCTCGCGGATCATTCACCGAAGAAGCGCGATGCCCTCATCGAGACTCTGCTGAACCGTCCTGAGTTCATCGATTACTGGTCCTACAAATGGTCCGATCTCCTGCTCGTGAAGAGCGAGAAACTGAAGCCTGCCGCCATGTGGTCCTACTACCATTGGGTGCGCGATGGCGTGGCTAAGAACAAGCCGTGGGACCTGTTCGCTCGCGAAGTCATCACCGCCCGTGGCAGCACTTTGGAGAACGGCGCCGCGAATTTCTTCATCCTCCATGATGAACCGAAGATCCTCGCCGAGACCACCTCGCAAGCCTTCCTCGGCATGTCCATCAATTGCGCCCAGTGCCATAATCACCCGATGGAGAAGTGGACGAACAACGATTACTACGGCATGGCGAACCTCTTCGCCCGCGTCCGCGCCAAGGCCGCCACCGGTGAAGGCAACCAGATCATCGTGGACGCCAGCCAGGGCGAACTCGTGCAACCCCTCACCGGCAAGCCGCGTCAACCGCGCCCGCTCGATGGCCAGACGATTGATTTCACCGCCGAGAACCGCCGCGAACATCTCGCCGCTTGGCTCACCTCACCGGAGAATCCTTACTTCACCCGCGCCATCGTGAACCGCATCTGGGCGAACTTCTACGGCGTGGGCCTCGTGGAAAGCGTCGATGATCTGCGCGTCACCAATCCCGCCAGCAATGAAGCCCTTCTCTCCACCACCGCCAAATATCTCGCCGAGCAAAAGTATGATCTGAAAGCGCTGATGCGTCTCATACTTCAATCCGAAACCTATCAACGCTCCAGCGAAGCCCTGCCCGGCAATGCCGCCGATAAACGCTTCTACTCCCGCTATTACCCGCGCCGCCTGATGGCCGAAGTGATGCTCGATGCCTTCTCCCAAGTCACCGGTTCCGCCACCGATTTTAAGAATTACCCGAAAGATTATCGCGCCCTGCAATTGCCAGACTCGAACATCAAATCCTATTTCCTCAGCTCTTTTGGTCGCCCAGATCGCAACGCCACTTGCACCTGCGAGCGCACCGACAACCCCAGCGTCACCCAAGTGCTCCACATCTCCAACGGCGACACCGTGAACCAAAAACTCTCCGCGAAAGGCAATCGCATCGAGAAACTCCTCATGGCCAAGACGCCGCCCGAGCAGATTGTGGAAGACGCCTACCTCACCGCCCTCTCCCGCCTGCCCACCGAAAAAGAACGCACCCGCATCATGGGCATCCTGCAAAAGACCGATGAAAAAGACCTCCGCCCCGCCATCGAAGACATCTACTGGGCCCTCCTAAGCAGCCGCGAGTTTTTGTTTAATCATTGAGAGACTGTCTGAGGACGCCTCCTGACACCGCCTCCGACGAACAGATCCTGAGGAAAGCAAGATAACGCTTCACCTCCCTCGCCCGAACTCGCGACTCTGTCGGAGCTCTGAGGGGAGAGGGCCGGGGTGAGGGGTGCCCGCCTTCAGACTTGAGCTTTCCCCACACAAAATCCTCGTATCACTTACTTTCTCGTCGACAGCGTGAGGAGGCGCCCCCAGTTAACCGGTTTCACCCCGCGCCCATAACAAACACACAGAATGACCCCGGCTAACCAGCAGTCGCTTCCCTTTTCTTCATTCCCAATTTTTCATTCTACATTCCCCCGAAGCGGCCTTCCCATCTCGTCCGTTCAGTGTTCCCTCTTCTCAGTTGCATCCTGTCCTGCGGCACTCTAGCAACTAGTCTACACCTCCAGAATCCGACCCTCGTCAGCCACTCCACAAAGAAACGCAGATCGGTAGGGCGAGGCTCCTGACGAGCCCTGACTCTTTTCGCCAAGGCACCGTGATAACCACCACCCACCACCACCGAAGCCCAACGTCCCCATCCCCCTCTCCTCCATTGATAAATGGAGGAGAGGGCCGGGAGAGGAGGCACTAAACCTCCCCAACTCCACTCTGGGAAGCCGAGCCTCGACCGGCCTGCATTTCCTTAAAAGGAAATTATTTCAAAGAACAATGAAACCATCCGACCCCTGCGGCTGTATCTGGCCTATGGCTCCTCCTCACAGGGAGGCCAGACTCTGGTGCTGTCCTGAACCCGGCTGGTTCCGCAGTGGGTACCATGGTCAACCTTGTGACCTAGGGATTCCCCGGTGGGTCATACAATCCTACGCCCACCGACGTCCCGTTCCCCCTCCAGCTTACGAGCCCCGATCCAACACCCGATACACCCACAGATCCTGCAAGAGACGATCGCTTCCTCTATCTTCCTTCTCCCTCACGGGAGAAGGATTGAGGATGAGGGTGTTCCCCTCCGGCCCCGCCTCTCGACCTGATGCTTCCATAAGGATTGCCAAAACGATTCCATCGAATCATTCAGCGGAAGTTTCGGTTTTTTGTTCCCAATTCAAAACTTAAAACTGAGAACTTAAAATTACCTCAAGCCCTTCCTTTACCGACAACGAGTTGTCAGCAATCCCATTATCTCCCATCTCAACCACTCAAACCACAGAAATCTGTTATCCCACAGCGACATTTTTCCCAACCCCTTCAAACAGAGGAAAATCCAATCGAAGATTTTCCCTTTTTTGCATTTTTAGCGGGTCGCCAACCCCTAAAAATTTAACTCAGTTAAAAGAACATACATTTCCATCCAGTCCATCTCGTCCATCCTGTCCAAATCCCCTCTTTAAATCTCCCTGCTCGACAATCATCCCCGCCTGTCCTTCAATATTTGTATCACCAATCAAACCACAATTTTGCGGATTACTTAACTGTTGACTGTCATGAGCGAAACTCCACACCAACGGTTCGCCAATGTTCAGATGCCCAAGTGGTATCGAGTATCCGCGTGGGTAGTTCGCGTGGTTGCATTTCTGATTTTAGCGGTTTCGGCTTGGATCATGACCCATCAGGATGCCACGGGGTCTTCTTGGCCCATCGCCGGTATTATCATTGGAGTGCTCTTGTTGGTTCTGCCCGGTTTGCCCAAGGCTTACATCGAGCAGAGAAACCGCATCAGGGGTGCTCGTGACGGTTCGTTTCAGGAGTTTTTGAAAGATGAGCAACGAAACGACAGCTAACCATGCACTACCGCATCGGGCCGAAGCCCGGCGTAGGCCGAAGCGAACCCGGCATGCTGCTTGACCGCCATGCGCGCCTTTGTATCGCTCATCTTACTCGTTCTGACCGGCTGCGGGTTGTCCACCGGCACGCCTGTTCACTTCGTCGTGCCCGACGGTTATCGCGGTCCATTTTACCTGATTCCAGATCCGACCAACGGTGTAGTCATCACCAAATCCCAAGGACGATTTGTGGTCACGCTTCCTGCCAGCGGCAGGCTGATGGTTCGTGATTTAGGATTTCTTGATTCGTGGCATCAGGAGACGTGCGCGTTTGCCAGCGGCACGCGCATTCCCACACTCACCGAGCCGGGCAGCACGGGTGTCTTAGCAACAAATGCTGTCGCACTACGCGGTAGCGGCTCTGCGCGTAACAGCAATGGGCCGGTGTTCACATGGTATTTCATTGGCACACAGCAGGAGTTTGATGCATCTGGCAAGCTACAACCTTGAGCCGCCCGGATCACTGAGCTTTTTTCTCTAAGCAGCACTCTCTATGGAGGCGACAACTTGCAATCCATCCACCCCGAAGAAGTCTCGGAACTGGAAACTCTTCAGCCTCGGTTTGGGAGTCCGCCTGTTTGGGGTCCTTTTGATTTGGTTGGGTGACGGTTACGACAGCGCCTTTCGGAAGACACTGGTTGTGCTTGGGGTGATTCTTTCCGTTGGAGGGATTGGTGTCCTGCGCTATTTGCTCATCTCAGGATGGAGGAAAAAACGACCAAGCCACCTCTAGAAAAACCAGTCAGCTAAATGGTTACTGTGGAGACGAGTTTGCCGCCGATCGCGACCGTCCCTTCCCCCGGAGCGCGGGTCTCCGACCCGCAGCAACTCACCCAAGCAAACTCAGCCCACCCCCGCTAAATGCCCCCCGCAAGAAATTCCCCCTCATTCCCCACCCCAGAGGGAAGACAGCTTGCAGCCGTGATCGCTGGACATGCTAAAAATTCTCCGAACCATTCCCTCTCCCCCTTCGTAACACTCATGAACCTGCATCCGGGCGAGTCCGGTGCGAGACACCAAAACCAGTGTTATGAAGCAGACCATCTTACTTTGCAGCCTGACTGCCGCCCTCCTGAGCGGCCTGACCGCCACCGCGCAACCAACTGATAAGGAACAGCCTCCGCGCGAAGGTGACCGCCCTGGCATACGCCGTGAACAACCCGGCGAACGCGTCGCCCGCCCCGATGGCGAACGCAATCTGCGTAACGGCCCACGTGATGGTGAACAAGTTACCCCCCGTGGTCCTCGCGATGGCGGCGGTGCCCGTCCGGAAATGCGTCGTGAGGGCCCTCCACCCCAGCATCGTGAAGGTGACCGCGTAGCCCCTCAAGGCCAAGGCCGCCCCGAGATGCGTCGCGATGGTGATCGCCCGGCCGGTGGTGCTCCGCGTGAAGGCGATCGCGTCGGTCAGCCGCCTCGTGGCCCCCGTGATGGCTTCGCACCACAAGGCAGCCCTCGCGATGGTCAACGCCCTCAAATCGAACCACGTGATGGCCAGCGTCCACCCATGCAAAATCGTGACGGTGTGCGTCCCCAAGGTAATGCGCCGCGTGAAGGCTTCCGCCCGCAAGGCCAAGGCGCTCCCCGCGAGGGACAAGGTGCTGCCCCACGTCCGCAGATGCGTGATGGCGGTCAACGCCCGCCTAATGGTGACCGCCAAATTGATGGCCAGCGCCCGCCGCAACGCCGCCCGGAAGGTGATCGCCCCGAAGGACAACGCCGCGAAGGCGAAGGTCGCCCACAACGTCCGCCCGTGGAACGCGAATAAAGGGCTCATCCATGCACTGCCTCCGAAATCCAGTGAACTTGAGAAAGCAAAGAAACGCTCCATCCCCCTCGCCCCTCGGAGGGGAGAGGGCCGGGGTGAGGGGTGCCGGGCTTCCTCTCCTTCCTTGGCGGGAGCAGGATGCATCCGCAAGTAAGTTGCAAAGCTGACAAGCACACAAATTTAAGGCACGCTACCGAAAACATGGGCACCATCCTGAACACGCTGTTTTCGCTCTCCGATGAGCAGGCAATGTGGCGCGTGCAGCAACACGCGGATGAAGATGCCTTTGCCCAATTGGTGCGGCGGTGGGAATCGCCCATCCGGAATCTCTGTGTGCGGATGACGGGCGATCTGCACAAGGGCGAAGACCTCACGCAAGAGGCGTTCGTCCGGGTCTTTGAAAAACGGTCCATGTATCAGCCGGATGCGAAATTCTCCACCTGGCTTTGGCGCATCGCCCTGAACCTCTGCTACGATGAACAACGCCGCATCAAACGTCGCAGTGAGACCGCGCTGGAGAATGAAGAAGGCGAAACGGTCGTGGAACTGGTGACGGACGCCAGCGGCCCGGCCGATCAGGCGGAAGCAGGTGAACGCGCCGACATGGTCCGACGCGCTTTGGTAAGGCTGCCTGAGACCTATCGCACCGTGCTCGTGCTGCGGCACTATGAAGGATTGAAATTCCGCGAGATCGCCGACGTGCTCGATATCCCGGAAGGCACCGTGAAGTCCCGCATGGTGGAAGCGCTGGGCCAGATGGAACGGCTTTTGAAGAACGACGTGAGTTTGACTTAATTAAATTTGAACAGGCTTATGAAACATCCGACGCAAGAAGAATGGATGGACTACCTCTACAACGAGGCGCCCGCGAATGAACGCGCGAAACTCTCCGCACATCTGGCCGCGTGCCCGGAGTGCCGCACCCAAGTGCAAGGCTGGCAGAAGACGATGACCTCGCTGGATACTTGGCAACCGGCCGTGAAGGAAGCTCCAGCCTTCCGTTGGATGCCCGCCATCCGTTGGGCTACTGCCGCGATGATCATGCTGAGCTTTGGTTTCACGCTCAGCCGGATGACCACGCCGAAAGTGGATGTCGCCGCTGTGGAAGCTCAAGTGCGCGCACAACTCACCGCAGAAGTGAAGCAACAGATGCAGCAGAGCATGGCGGAGTTCACCGCCGCACAAGCCAAGCAACGCGTGGAAGACCAGCAACAAGTGGTGCAGACCCTGCGCCAGATGGAAGCACAACGGCTCGCCGATATCGCCTCCCTGCGTTATGACATGGAGAGCCTCGCCATGTCCGCTCATCTCCTGCCTTCCACCGGCAATGAAAAACTCACCGCTCAAATCAGTATCGAGAAGTAAGTAAGGATTTTCTATGAAGAACGGCACATTAGTTTACAGCCTCTCCGCCGCCACTCTCGGATTGCTTTGCTGCTTTGAAGCATCATTGCTGACCGCTCAGGAACAGGACCAGCAGCCCCGAGAATTCCAAGGGGAACGCCCGCAACGTCCCAAGCAGGGTCCGCCAGGACAACCCGGTCAACGGCCTGAGCGCGGTGGTGATCGCCAAGGACCTGGGGATGGCAACCGCCCTCAGGAAGGCAGTTATCAAGGCGGGCGCCCCAACCCTGCCGCGATGCTCATGCGCATGTCCGGCCGCATCCTCATCGTCGCCCCGGCGGCTGAGGCGAAAGCACAGCAGGAAGTAGAAGAGGATATGACCACGATGCTGCATCTCGTGGAGCGCGTGATCGAGAAAGACTTGGGCAGCGGCGCTTCAGGCGATGAGATGGGCAATTATCGCGGCATTCCCACACTGCTAAGCAGTGACAGCCGCGCCACCTATCTGGATGACTACGGCGTCATCTTCACGCTGCGCACCACACAGGTTTTGAATGGCCCGGCCAATGCCGAGAAACCTGTGCCACAGCCCGGACCACGCGGCACTCAATGGGAACGCGCCCGTCAGGAACTCTACGGCGAACGCAGTGGAGATGTCCCGCGTGACTTCGGCAGCCATCGCCAATATGACGCCGCGAAAGTCGCTGCCCTGAAAGAATCTCTGCTCTCACTGTTGCGCGACGCCTCAAACCTGCGTCATCTGAAACCAGATCAAAGCGTGGCGGTCATCCTGACAGGTTCACCGTCCTTGGCGGGCTTGCGTCCGGGCAGCAACAACAATGCACAGGCCGAAGAAACACCGCGAGATGGTTCCCCTCTGGAACGCTTCCGCACCCAACTCACCCGCTCCACCACATTGGTCTTGCGCGCCAAGAAAGCGGACATCGACGCCTTCGCCCAAGGTCGCCTCACCATCGAACAGTTCAAAGGCAAAGTGAGCGTGGTAAATAATTGAGGGTTCTTAAAAAGTTAAAAGGGTTGAATCGTTTTCCGATTCGATTGAACGCAGCCAAGGTTTGTGAGTCTGAGTCAAGAGCACTCTACGACTGAAAATCTCGTCCGCCCGTGACGGCAAAAAATTCTGAAAGCAGGCAACAAATGTTCTCCCTCTCCTCTAATGAGGAGAGGGCCGGGGTGAGGAGTGAGCGCACCAACGGATTCTCGAACTGGCTGCAGTGTCCAGTCACACCCGGTTCAATCTTTTAACGATTTAACGGCTCTTCCCCGTCTTCAGTTCCGCCTTGAGCGGATTCAATTCCAGTTGAACCTTCCGCAAGCGTATCTCAAAAGGGACATTTCCTGAGTGCAGTTGGAAGGCGATGATACCCTGCCGCTTGCCGGCAGTATCTTCCATGTCCACACACGTCTGGCCATTGATAGCAGTCTTGATGTGGCTGCCCACCGCCACGATCTCATAAGTGTTCCAATCGTCTTTCTTCACATGCTTGTCGCCATCCTCTTTCCAGAGCAGTGCGCGGCCATGTTCTTCGTAGAGCTTGCCCCACCAGCCCACGCCGATGTCTGCTTGATAGCCTTTCACTTCACCATCAGGCAATGCCTCACTACGGAACTGGATGCCGCTATTACCAGCATTGGGCGCGAGCTTCACTTCCACGATGAGACGGAAATCTCCCACAGCCAAAGGCGCCACGAGCCATTCGTTTTTCTTCAAGGCCGGGCTGGTGCCGATGAGTTCACCGTTCTCCACTTTCCAATTCCCCTTCGCACCAGACCAACCATCGAGGTTCTTGCCGTTGAAGAACTGATCCACGTTATCCTTCGTCGCCAGCATCGGCACTTGCCCTTTCGTGGCGAGATAAGCGATGAGGTCGCCCACTTCTTTCTCCGTGAGTTGCTCCACCAGACCTTCCGGCATCATGGAAAGTTCACTGGGACGAATGGCGGCGACATCTTTACGCGGGAGAGAAAGTGTTTCGTTCGCGCTGGCGATGGTGATGACCTGCTCCGTCTGCTGTTTGATGATGCCGGTAATCACGCGATCATCCTTCATCTCCACAGTGGATGTCTTGTAATCCAGCGGGATCTCGGCGTTCGGATCGAGGATGTTGTGGAGGATGTAATCGAGATCGGCGCGATTGGAGCCGGTGATGTCCGGGCCGATCTTGCCGCCTTCGCCGTAGAGCGTGTGGCATTGCCCGCAAGTGCGCGTGTAGATTGCGCGGCCATTCATCGCATCATCGCGACGACCAGGCGTCTGGATGAGTTTTTTGTATTTGGCGATCTCTGCGATTTTCTCCGCCGGAGTGGCGCGGATGGTTCCCCAGACTTTCTCCACCTGCTGCGTGATGTCCGCCTGGTTCAGATCGCGCAACTGGCGGACGATATCCGCCGAAAGATCTTTGCGATCAATGCGATTTTGCTCCACCGCAGAGAGCATCGTGCGCGCATGAGAGACGCGTGAAGCGAGGGCGATAAGCGCATCGCGCTTCTCCGCAGCAGATAAGCCCGGATAAACCTGCACAAGAATGCGTGCGATGGATGGCTCTGCGAAAGCGCCAGAGGCTTTAATGGCCGCACCGCGCACAGCGGCATCGTTCAGCAGAGCGGGCAGCAATTGTTCCAATTGGGAATCCTTCGCCGCGACGAGAGCCTGCAAAGCATTGATGCGATCGGCAGGTTTTGCAGAACTGTTTTTCAACTGCTCGCGCAGATCGGCGAGCGCGGCGGAACTGCCGAAGATAAGCGAGAGGTTCTTCGTCAGCTCTTGCACTTTCGCATTCGGGCTTTGGCTGAGCTTCTTTGATGCCGCCTCCCAACCGGTCGGCATCATCACACGGCCTTGGCCTTTCAAGCCGTCGCTGATGCCTTTCAGGATGTCCAACTGCACTTGGGCATCCTCTGTCTGCGCGAGCACCTGCACCAAAGGCGAGAGCGTATCGCGAGAAGATTGCGCGAAAGCGGAAGTGGCAAGGGCGACGCTCACCGTCGCGGCCATTACATGCTTAAAGAGTGTCATGGAATTGAAGCGGATTATTTGGCAGCGGCTACGGTCTTGTTATCCATCGTCAAGCGGCGGGCGATGTATTCACGCACCACGGGAATCTTGGATTTGGAGATGAGATTGATCGCGAGTGCTGGCTGCTCGGCAACCACCGGTTCCGTCGCATACCAATACATCAACGGGAGGTTATGATCTTTCGCGTCTTCGGCGTGAGAGAGGAGACCTTCGAGGATTTCTGCGCGTTGGATAGCCGGAATACGTTGAATCGCCGAGGCGAGATAGAGGCGCACCATGGCGGAAGAGTCTTTCTGAGCCATGTCCTTGAACAACTTCAAGAACTTGTCCGAAACCAGCTCGTTCTCGCCAAGCAACTGAATCGTCCAGGCTCTGGCGTAATCATCACCCTTGGTCAGAAGAGTCTCAGAAAGAGAGCTGTCCAAGTTGCCGGTAGCATGCAATGTCCAAAGAGCGCGGAGCTTGTGATGGCTCTCTTTGCCTTCCAACACAGTTTTACGGAGTTCCGCGACGGCATCCTTGGCCAAAGCTTTCTTGGCACTCCGTTCCTGCAACAGACGTTTCGCTGTGCGCGCATACCATTCATTGGGATGCGTCTGATACTTTGCCAATTCAATATCCGATGCTTTCGCTAAATCCACCCTGTTCACCTTCTGATCATTGTAAACCACCTTGAAAACCCGTCCATTGCTGCGGTCATGCACTTCGGGTTCACCGCGATGGCATTGCTGCTTGTCATACCAGTCGATCATGTAAACGGAACCATCCTGATCGTATTTCAGGTTGATGATCTGAGACCAGCGGTCATTGAAGTTCGCGAAATCCGGCGAGTGCTTGCCCACGTAACCAGAACCAGTGCGTGTGGGATTGTCCACGTTGATGCGTTGGCCGTGGATGTTGTTCATAAACACCTTGCCGTGATATTCCGCAGGCCAGCTTCCACCGAGATAGCACATGAGACCGGAATGCGCATGTCCGCCACCCGCTGAGTCCGAGCGGTTGTTACCGCTATGCGGCGTATTGCCTACGTAGTGGACGTGATCACCATGGGTCTTGATGTCATCGAAGATATAAGGATGCTGCGGACGCAAGGCGCCCTTGCTAAAGTCTTGCGCGAAGTAATCCGGCACGATGCGTTTCATCTCCGCGACGCTCGCAGGATTGTGCGCGCCCGCCTGGCGTTGATAGCGGCCACCCTGGATGATGTGCCAGAAGTGTGGGATCACGCAGGCTTCGATGAACGCGTGTCCATATTCATTGAAGTCCAAGCCCCAAGGATTGCTGGTGCCTTCGGCAAAGAGCTCGAACTTATGCTTCGTGGGATGATAACGCCAGATGCCCGCATTGATGAACTGGCGCGTGCTTTCCGGATCGCCCGGCTTCTTCACGTGTGAGTGCGTGAACACACCATGGCAACCGTAGAGCCAGCCATCCGGTCCCCATGTGAAAGAGTTCAACGTCTCATGCGTATCCTGATAAGCCCAACCTTCGAGGAGAATCTGCGGTTTGCCTGCGGGCTTGGGCTCATCGCTTTCCTGCACGGGGATGAACATCAGATGCGGAGCCGCACCGACATACACACCACCGAAACCGTATTCGATACCCGTGACAAAATTTAGATTTTCGATGAACACCGTGCGCTTGTCGAACTTGTGATCCCCATTCGTGTCTTCAAACACGAGGATGCGATCCGTCCCCTGCCCATCCGGTTTGCGCTTCGGATAATCATAATTCTCCACCACCCAGAGCCGGCCACGGTCATCGAGGCAGAAAGCAACGGGCTGCTTCACATCCGGTTCACCGGCGAAGAGATGTGCTTTGAAACCTTTCGGCAGCGTCATCTCCTTGGCGGCGGCTTCGGGAGAAAGGCCGGAAAATTTCACGTCATCGATAGGAGCGGGTGGAGTCGCGGTGGCCATGGGCGCACCAGCACCGACGGGCTTGCGCGCTGCCGTGTTCGCCGTACCGAAATCCGGCTTGCTGGCGTAGAATTTGAAATCATCAAAATTGATGTGGCCCCAGTGGCCTTGGTGTTCATCCGTGAGGCGGATGAAAATCTCTTTGCCCTGATGCGGCTGCAGATCGATGAGCACCGGAGTCATTTTCTCCGTGGCATTGTTGCTCTTTTGAAAAGCCGCACCATCGAAACCGGCGGAAGTGAAGATCGCCTTACCCGTCACCACATCGACCAGATCCACGCGTGTGTTTTCATAAGGAGCAGCGGCCACCAAGAAAGCCGCCCATGGATGCGTGACCTTGAAAGGAGCGGAGGTCAACGTGCCCGTGCCCGGATCACGCGTCACTTCATAAGTGCCTACCCAGTATTTCCCAGCATGGTTGCTGATGAAATCATTGCGGCGCGCATTCACCACATCGCCCTGCATCGGCTGCTTGTTGAAGGCATCTCCTTTCGCCGTCCAATCACTCAAGTCACCTTTCTCGAAATCCAGATTCAACGCCTTGCCATCCTTGCCGACCGGCAAGATGCCATTCGGAGCGGGATTGGGATTTGGCTTCACCTCCGCCTGTTTCGGGGCCGGAGTAACACCTGTACGAGGAACCACTTTATCCGGTGCAAGTCCGCCATCCTTCACCTCATGCAAAACTTTAGGCTGCGCCTTTTCCCATTCCGCTTTGCTCACTTTCTTCGACTCTTGCAGCAGGACGAACGTGCCTTTCTTATTACCCACCACGAGGTCAGGCAGCTTGTCCTTGTTCACATCACCCACGACGACTTGCGTGCCTACGCCAGAATTGTCATCGATAAGATGCGGCACCCAAGCAATGCTCTTGTCCGCCTTGCGCACGAGCTTGAACCAGTAGCTCACGGCAGGGGCACCTGCCTCCGCATCACCCGTGGCACCATGCGCCCAGAAACGTTTGCCGGTGACGATGTCCTTGAGACCATCGCCATCCATATCGATGAGTTCCATCGCGTGGAGCTGGGAGAATTTCACGCCGTAGCGGTTCTCCTGCGGCTCCTTGTTCATGATGACGTGCTGTTTGAACTTCGGCTCACCCACCTCGTTCTTCTCCGCCAGTTGCTCATACCACACCAGGCCGAAACCGTGCGCGGCCAAAGCGGTGACCACGTCATTGCGACCATCTCCATTCACATCATAGGCGAACATCTGCGACCCACCGACGTTGAACATCGTCTTGTGCTGCTTCCAAGGTGCGCCATCCGCCAATGACGCGGGCTGTTCCCACCAGCCGTCTTTTTCCAAAATGTCTTTGCGTCCGTCACCATTCACATCGCCCACTCCCAAGCCATGCGTGAACTTTTGCCAATTACCTTTGGGTGTGATCGGATAAAACTTCCATTTCTCCGTCGGATTGGCCGCGATCTTCACGTAACCGAAGTAGTTCGCCGCCTGCCCATCCTGCATCACCGTAGAATTGCAAACGATCTCCGGCTGACCATCACCATCGATGTCCTCCCATGTCGGCGATTCATTGTTCACCACGTCAAAGACCACGTGGCGTTTCCAATGTTTTCCAAAACCATCCTTGCCGGGGTTCTCGAACCAAGACGCATCCTTGCCGGGGAAACCGTAGATCAAAATATCCGTCCAGCCGTCCTTGTTGAAATCGTAGGTGTAGGCAAAGAAGTTGTCCGAGTATGTATTCTTCGTGCCCAGACCGCCTTCGAAGCCAGGGTATTCCACCTCGGTGCCATCAGGCTTCTTGGTCTTGAACTTCAGTGTGGCAGGATAGTACTCGAACTTCTGTTTGAAATCGGGTCCAGCCCACCAGAAGGGACCGGAGATGATGTCGTTTTGACCGTCTTTGTTGATGTCGCCAAACGTGGCACCTTCACTCCAAAAATGCTCGCTGAGCTGGGTCTTTTTGAAGGTGTGCAATGTGTAATCCGCTGCCGACGCGGGCAACAGGACACTGGCAAAACCAAGACAGACCAAGGAGGCAGAAAACGCGGTCTTCATAGACATGTGTGCTTTGGTGGACATGGGAACTTTAACAGATTATCGGAAAGCGATACACGCGGACATATCGAAAATACACCTAGGGGGCGGAGTTTTACACCATGTAAAAAACTCCCAAATTCGGGATAAATGACGAATGCCCAAGCTCGAATGATCAAGGAATGTCCAATGTCGAAATCCCATTAGAAATTCCTTCGTCATTCGGATTTCGTCATTGGTCATTCCGCTCCTTTCCGGCTGGACGATGGCTGGGGTAAATGCTCTGGTTATGCCCCATGCAAATGACCTATCGCCGGATGGACCTGCAATTGACCCATCGCTGGACTATCGCCAGCAGCTATGGTCCCGGTGGCAGCGGCGGCACTTCCACTTACGGCACAGTGATCGTGGAACTGAAGGATGCGAATGGCGTCATCGGTTTGGGCGAAGCAGCACCATCGAATCGCTACAAAGAAACGCCCGATAGCATCATTGAATTTCTCAAGCAGGTGGATACCAAGCGTCTGAGTTTCAGCGATGTGCCGGGCAGCATGGCGTATCTGGAAACGATCGCTTCCGGCAATTTCGGGCCGAAGTGCGCGTTGAATATCGCTTTGGTAGATGGTGCCGCACGTTTGGCGGGTAAGGCGGTGTATGATTGGCTCGGTCTTGGCTTCACGGAAAATAAGCACATCACATCGTTTAGTATCGGCATCGCGATGCCGGATGAAATCAAACGCAAGGTGCTGGAGGCAGCGAATTATCCCGTGCTGAAACTCAAGGTGGGCAGCCATGAAGATCGCGAGAACATCGCGGCCTTACGCTCAGCAGCTCCCACGAAAACAGTGCGCGTGGATGGTAATGAGGCGTGGAAGACGAAAGAGGATGCGCTGCGCAACATCGAGTGGCTCGCGCAAGATCCGAACATCGAATTCATCGAGCAGCCCATGCCGGCGAGCACAGCACCGACTGATTTGCGCTGGCTGAAAGAGCGCAGTCCACTGCCCATCATGGCGGATGAATCTTACAAATCCGCCGCCGATATCGAGGTGTGCGCGGAGTGCTATCACTACGTGAACGTGAAGCTCGTGAAGGCAGGCGGCATCTCCGCGTCTTACGAAGCGCTGAAAGCAGCGCGTAAAGCGGGATTGAAAACGATGATCGGGTGCATGATCGAGACGAGCATCCAGATCACGGCGGCAGCGCATCTGGCAGAACTGACGGATTTCTTGGACATCGATGGCAACCTGCTCATCACGGGTGATCCGTATCTGGGTGCGACCGGGATGAACGGTAAGGTGTCGTTTGCGGAGACGGAAGAGAAGCTGGGCTTGAGAGTGAAAGCGCGATAATAGAAGGCACCACCTATGGCTGCGCCTTCCCTCCGCTATCGATCATCTCCTGCGTCTTCTTGATATGCTCATCGATGACCTTGGGCACGGGTGAAAGCTGACGCAAGAGCTGGTAGTTCACCAAGGCGTTCGTGTAATTGCCCGCCTTGTATTCCATATCCGCCAGCCGTGCCACGATCTGTTCCAACATGAGGGTATCGGCATTTTCCTTCGGCGCTTCGACTTTATACCAGCGCATCTTGGCGAGTTCCCAGATATTGCGAGCGCGATCCACATCTTTGTGACTCTCCAGATAGATTTTCCCCAGTTCGAGCAACAGTTCGGGATGGTTCGGATTATTACGCAGACCTTCTCGGAGAAATTCCTCAGCTTCCTTGGGTTTGCCCATCGTCGTGCGGAGCCAGTATGCAGCCACGGTATAAATATCCACCTGATTGGGATCCATCTCCGCAGCCAGCTTCAACCAAGGCAGCACCTCGCGCTCCTTGCCCTGCTCCAGATGAGAATGCGTGGTGATGTAGAAATGCCGGCTAAAGGTATCAATCCAGTCCTTGGGTTTGCCGAGGATGTCCGTCACTCCTTCACCGGTGACACAGCGCCCGTTCTCATCATGCTTGTGCCCGGAATGATCGTCAGCGGATTCACCCTCTTTGGGAGCGTGCAGTTTCTTGGTATCGAAAATGGTCGGGTAATAACCGCTGTGCATGTAGGCATCACCCTTGGCAAAGATCTGGTTGGAGAACAGTTCACGGCTGCCGCCCATCAAGCGTGCGATCAAAGTCTGGCCACGCGAAGACTGTTCCGCCCATGCGAGCTGACGGGGGGAAATAAAGGTGACAAGCGAGAACGCCATCACCCAGAGACCAAGCAATATGAGGCCGGGACGCTTCATGGCATCAGCAGATCACGCACTGAGAGATTTGCGTTTGAACAGCCACCAGGCCGCCACCAGAAAAATGGCGATATAGACCGCCGCATAAGGCGTGGCCAAGGCCCACCAGCCCCAATCTATCAACGGCTGGTTGTGGATGATCAGGTCGCGCACATCGAATATCTCAAGATGCGGGATGTTGTAGTAAACAGTATACAGGATGGTGCTGGCAGGCTCCGTCATACCCAGGGCGATCTTGTTCAGGTGACGGCCAAAAAGCAGGATACCCACGCAGACCACGAAGCTGATGGTGGCATTGGAAGAGGGCGCCGCAAATACAAGCGATCCACAGATGACCATGGCGGTTACCATTCCAAGCATCATCCAATGCAACCAGACGGCCTGGAAATAATTCAGAAGCGGCCAGGATTGCTCCCTTACTCCGCTCAAAACGGAGAAGAAAAGATAGAATACCAGCAACCCCATGCCACAGGCGAACCAGCAACCAAGGAATTTGCCAAAGATGACTTCACCTCGGCTGATAGGCTTGGCGAGAAGCGGGAAAATCGTCCGGCTCTCGCGTTCAGCAGGCAGCTGGCGCGCTGCCGCCGTGATCGCCATTACCAGGGAGGAAATCCAGATCAACAGCAGGCAGAGTTCCTTGAGGTAACGCACAATCTTGTCTTCATTGAAGAAGTTCACAGTGCCCATGGCGAGCGTGATGATCACCGTCAGAATCAGCAGGACATAGAAGTCCTTGCGCCGATACATCTCGCGCACGACAACTCCGGCCAAGGCTAAGGCGTTGTTCATAGGACAGCAGGTTGATAACCGATCAGCTTTAGGAAAATTTGTTCGAGATTCGTGTGGTGCTTGGCGATGAGATCAGTGACGCGGCCTTCTTCCTTAACCTTGCCCTGATTGATGATGACCACGCGGTCACAAACCGTTTCCACCTCGCCCATCTCGTGCGAGGAAAAGAAGACGGTTTTGCCCTCGTTCTTCAACCGCTGGATGATCTCACGCACCCTCATGCGGCCGATAGGGTCCAAGCCGCTCGTTGGTTCATCAAAGATCAGAAGGTCTGGATCATTGATAAGAGCCTGAGCCAAGCCGATGCGTTGCTGCATGCCTTTGGAGAAGGTCTTGATCTGACGTTTACGCGCATGATCAAGTTCCACCAGCTTGATGACCTCGTCTATGCGCCTGTCCAATTGACCCTGGGGAATTTTGAAGATACGGCCATAAAAGCGAAGTATCTCTTCGGGCGTCAGAAATTTGTAATAATAGGTCAGCTCCGGCAGATAACCGATGCGCTGACGGGCAATGGGACGGGAAACGTCTTCACCAAACAAGAATGCCGTCCCATCCGTGGGTGGGACAAAGCCAAGCAGGACATTCATGGTCGTAGTCTTGCCAGCCCCATTAGGCCCCAGAAAGCCGAACACTTCCCCAGCATTCACTGAGAGGCTCAGACCATCTACCGCGACCTTCACGCCCTCCTTAAGATCGGGTGCCCGATACTCGACCCGCAAGTTATCGATTTTAAGGATAGGTTCTGACGCTACCATAGGTTTTACCAAGCACCGGCAGTATGTCGAAAGTTCAACACACACCCAAGTTCAAATAATGCACTATTACCCATAGGACGGGATATCTTTCAATATTGCTCAAAAACGGCGGGGCTCATTTTTTGAGAAGGATGTCGAATGTATTTTCTGGATGAGGGCAAGCGCCCATCCACCCGCCCCGTTATTGGAAGAGATTCCGTTTAAAGGACGCTTTAAAAAACAGATCTGGCACGATCACTCCAAAAATCAATATGGCCAGGGCGGCCCGGCCATAAAGTATCAGTGAATTCAAGGAGCCAGTGTGTGCCCCGGCTCGGTGCAGGTGGAGACTTCACCGATTGCTTTCATGTCATAGCTCCCGCTGGAGGGACACTGCGGCTTGACCTTGATGTAGAGAAACGGACCGATCAGATCCGCATCCGTGGGCGC